>CAJWGZ010000021.1 GCA_913041075.1 uncultured Fidelibacterota bacterium
CTATTTCCAGTTTTTTCTGACATGAGCTGAAAATAAAGGAAAGACATAAACTCGCTACTACAAGTTGTTTATTTATCATTTATTTTTCAATGTACCAGTATAATGGACAGCAAGACGCGCCTGATCTGCTTCTTTTTTCATGCCAGCATATTCGAGCGCTTCAGCCAGGGCTAACCATGTTCTTGGATTATTAGGATTCCTTTTTACATCCATCTTAAGATTTTCCAGCCTGGAATACAGTGTTTGAATACTATCTGCTTTTGCCAGGTATTTAATTCCTTTAATGTTATCCCCTGATCTTATGAATGCCTGGCCCAAATTGTAGTGTAATCCTTCATAGAGTGGACGTTGCGCTGAGACAGCCTGTAAGTAAGTGACCGCCCTTTCATATTGATTAGTTTTCAAATAAACAGTACCTAATGAATACAAATAATCAATGTTATTTTCATCTAAGGTTACCGCCTTTTTTGCAAGCATTAGTGCTTTTGTAAAATCCCCATTATCAGTGTGTAATCGTGCTAGATCGCCAATCACTTCGCTATATAGGCTATCAATTGTAATACATTTATTATATGAAATTAATGCGCTATCTATTTTACCTAAATGCATATAGCAACGCCCGATCTGTAGCATTGTAATTTGTTTATCTTTTGCTTGTAAGGAATGGGCATTATTACCGATCAATTCATTCCTATAATAATCAATTGCTTTTTGGTATTGTTTTGCGCGGTAGGCATTATTGCCCAGCTTAAACCATGCGCTTACAAAATCAGGATCAATCTTTACAAGCTTACTATAAACTACCCTAGCTTTCTCATGTTGGCCCACTGCCGTATATATGTTTCCTTTCAATAAGTATGGCTCTGCCAAGGAAGTATTTTCACTGATTATTAGGTCTATTAATTCAAGCGCCTGATGTGTGTTGCCTGCAATAAATATTTCTTCTGCCCGAACCAGGTCCAGCATTAAAGCGGATCTGTTGCCTGATTTACATGAAAAGGTCATTGTAGTTAGTGCAGCCAAGAAAATATTTGTAAAGCTCGCAGGAAATAGTCGTTCCATGTTGATTTATTTCGAGCTGTTTTGGTGAAAACCCATATAAATGGGCCAATGTTCATTAATCACGATATAATTTAATGTAATCTTGTTAGGGGCGTAAGACCATTTTTTCAGGATCCCAGCGCATCGGTTTTTTCTTTAGATAACTGGTGTTGGTCAAGACTGCAGGTGCTGCTGCCCTGAATCCGTATGCAGCGTCTTCAGCAACACTGCCGTTTGTCCTGATGGCATTGAAAAAATGAATAAAATGGTCGAAGCGCTCATCATAGTTTTCTGGTGGATTGAATTCCAGGGTGCTTTTTTCTGCGCTGGTTGACTGTTTGTCTGGATAGTATTGTTCATAGTTATCCGTAATTTCCTGTTGCACAGATTTGGAGAATGTTCTTACAGAGTTATATCCGTCAATGACCTGTTTTTTTGATGGTGTGTAGCGGGGAGTCGTGGTGATCGTTAATCCGCGAAAACCAAGATCCATGACACCTTCGCTGCCAATGAGACGCATGTCAGTACCACCACCACCACCATGAGCGAAGTTTGTTTGTAGAGTTAGATTAAAAGCTGGATGTGACTCAGTCTCTGGATAGTCACAAAGCCCAAGCATCATGTCCGGCGCATCGCGGCCATCTTTCCAGAATCGTAGACCACCAGTCGCGACAATTCTATTAGGCCCATTAGAAGATAGAATATGGTGCAGACCAGAAAAAAGATGGACAAATAGATCGCCTGCTACGCCGGTACCATAATCCCAGTAATTACGCCAGCGAAAAAAGCGCACTGGATCGAAGGCTCGTTTTTTAGTACCGCTGATGAACTGCTCCCAATCCACGGTTTTTGGAGAGGCGTCAGGAGGAATGGTATACTGCCAGGCACCAATAGCAGAGTTACGGTTATACCGCGCTTCGATCATATTGAGTTCGCCAATAGCACCCGATGCAAACTGTTTTCGAGCTTCTTCAAAGATGACAGAGCTGACAAACTGGCTACCTACCTGGAAAACACAGCCTGAATTTTTCTGTGCCCGAATCAATTTTTTACCATCTACTACATCCTGTACCATTGGTTTTTCACAATAGACATGTTTCCCAGCTTTTAATGCATCAATGGCAATTCGTGCGTGCCAGTGATCCGGGGTACATATTAGAATTGCGTCAACATCACTGCGATCGATGATTTCTTTGTAATCACGAGTAGTTGTCACCTGATCACCAAATACTTCTTTAGTGTGAACCAGCCGACCATCATAAAGGTCACAAGCTGCTACCAGCTCAATTCCCGGTACAGAAATGGCGGTGACAGTATCAATAAAACCGATTATGCCCATACCAATTGTAGCGATCTGTAACCGATCATTAGGGGATAAGGTTCTAACGGTTCTTTTTAGTAATGCTTTTTGCTGCTGATCAACCACAATAGCCGGTAGCGAGCTGGCTGTTAGCGCGGATAATGCGGTAAATTTCTTAAGAAAGGATCGTCTGGAATTATAAGGATATTTTGACATTATGCATCATAAATCCTTTAGTTATATTTGTTGGCTAGTTCACCCCTAACTTTTTCTAATAGTTTTTTGGTAGCCGCGATTCCTTCCATTTCACTGAGGTCGGGACCTTCATATTCGATTCCTACATAACCCCGGTAGCCGGCATCTAAGACTATCTTCATCATTTTACTATAATCTGTATCTTTTTCAGTTCCATCTGCATTAAAATTGTGACTTTTAGCACTTACTGCCTTGGCGTACGGCATCAATTCTTCTACACCGAGATAACGATCGTACCATTCATTTCCTTTTTCTTCCCAGCTTCCAAGATAGAAATTGCCAAAATCAGGCAGTGTACCGCAGCGTGGGTGGTTAACCATGTCCATAACACCGGAAAGCCACTTACCATTGCTGGACAGGCCACCATGGTTTTCCACAATTATATTGATATCATGTTTGGCGCCATATTCCGTTAATCTGTCTAAACCATCAGCAGCCAGCTTCATCTGCTCATCATATTCACCTTCACTCTGGGCATTCACACGAATGGAATGGCAACCCAGGTATTTGGCGGCATCTACCCATTTATAGTGGTTTTCAACCGCTGTTGTTCGCGCCACATCGTCAGGGTCGCCTAAAGCACCTTCTCTATCGCACATGATTAGCAGACTTTTAACACCTTCTCCATCCGCAATATTCTTCATTTCTTTTAGATACGTACTACCGCCCGTTTTATCGGCAAATAGCTGATTGACATATTCAATTGCATCAATGTCAAAGTTCTTCTTGGCTATTTTAGCAAAATCCAAATGATCGACTTCACCATTGCGCATAGATTTATTTAATGACCATTCGGCAAGTGATATTTTAAACAATGAATCTTTGCTGCTGCTTCCATACAAGGAAGTACCGCTAAGCCCCATTATACTGACCCCGCTAGCGATAGCTGCTGTTTTCTTGAGAAAATCTCGTCTCGTATCCATAATACCTCCTTTATAATTATGGGACGTTTTTTCATATTTTCAATTTGGCTAATTCAAATTGTAATCAAATCTAAATTGCTTTTACGGTTTGCTCAATTAATTTATTATTGATTAAGGTCAATCTTAATTATATGTATAACATATTATACACTTAATTATATTAGTTTATTCGAATTTCACAATTAGCATGTGTTTATGAAATCTATAAAAATATATATAATACTTTTTATTATCTTTTTTATTTCTGCTGGATGTGTGCAGCAGGAAATGGATGCTGATAGTTTTAATAAACTTCTGTCCCATCGGAACATGGGCTTGGCTTATTTAGAGGAAGAAAGATATACAGATGCGGTAAAAGAATTTATGTCCTTTATTAATATTGCTCCCTCAGAAGCTTTTGGATATGCAAATGCAGGGTGGGCATATTTGCAGTCTCCGGGAAAACTTGATTCAGCTCAGATAATGTTGGAACAAGCGATGAAATTAAGTCCAGATAACCCCGAGATAGCTTTTCTAGCAGCAAAGATGTATGAGCTGACTAACCGCACAATTAAAGCAATAGAGTTGCTAGAGAATACAAAAAATAAATATCCGGAGCATGTGTTAACCCTTTATCAATTATATGAATATTATCTTCAGCCCAACGTTGCTCTTGATCTTAAAAAGGCGGAAGAACTGCTACAAAGAATAGCAGAGACTGTTCCTGGAAATGTAGCCGCCCAATTGAAACTGGCCGATTTATCAATAAAAAATGGGCACAGTGAGACGGCACTTTTTTCTATGGAAACAGTAAGGCAGATATTACCTGCTCTTCCAACTGATGCTGTTTCTGTTATTAACAACGCTATTCAATTTTTGCGTGAGGATGATACAAGTCAAGCCATGGCACAAGCATTGATGTTTCATAATTTGCTGAAATCGACAACATATTATAAATCTGGTATCACAGAGTTGAAAGGCAACTCAGGTCCAATACCTGGTTCACCAATATATCATTTTATGAGCCTGAAAAATACGAAAACAGATAAGCAGGGAACCATGGTGCCTGTAGTACAATTTGTTGATATAACTGATAAAATTGGACTGAGTACAATTAGTCGCGCCAATATTGTTGTACCTGGTGACTACGATAGCGATGGCGATGAAGATTTGTTTATCTCTAGTAGGCCAGTTACTGGATCAATTAGTCGCCAATTTATTTTTACAAACGATAATGGTGTATTTAAAGACATATCTATTAATACTGGGATTAATCACAAAGGTCAGGATATTAGTGCACTTACTGCTGATTATGATAATGATGGCTTTCTTGATATTTTGGTTTTAAACAACCGTAGATCAAGATTATATAAGAATGATGGTAATGGGACATTTATAGACATGGCTTACGCTACCGGGATTGGCTTCAAAAGTAATAGCGTCCAAGCAAAATTTATTGATTATGATTTGGAAGGAGATTTGGATCTGTTTATTGCTACTGAATCGGCCAACCAATTATATAGGAATAATGGTGATGGGACATTTACAGATGTCTCTGAAAAATCCGGTACGATTGGTGAACCAGTGCATAGCAGCGATATGTCATTTGGCGATTTTGATGATGATGGTGATGTAGATATCGTTGTGTTGAACCCAGCAGGTACAAGCAAGTTTTACGATAATCGTCGTCAAGGAATTTTTTCTGATATTTCTGATAGAGCGGGTTTGGATTTTGTGGGGCAGCCCAGCAGTATAGTTATGGGAGATTACAACAATGATGGTTATTTAGATATTTTTATCGCTGATTTATCGGCAGAACATCATGCAATATTTAAGAATAAGGGAGATGGAACTTTTATAAAAGATAAAAAATCACTGGCGGGAGTTTTCGGCCTAAATGAATTTTCTGCTATTCAAGCAAAGTTTGCTGATCTTGATAATGATGGATATCTTGATATATTGGTGGCAGGCAGCGCTGCTGAATCTGATAAGAAAAAAGACGGTTTAATTTTGTTACATAATGATGGCTATGGTAAATATACTGATGCCTCTGCTACCTTGCCATCAGGATCGAGCCCCATTGAACATATTTATACTATCGATTTGGATAACGATGGAGATTTAGACATTATTCAAATTAATGATCTTGGCCAACTGCAGGCATTGCGTAACGATGGTGGGAACTTAAACAATTATTTGAAAATAAGACTTGCTGGACTACGAATGGGTAGCAGCAAAAACAATTATTATGGTATTGGTTCAAAATTAGAAGTGAAATCCGGAGGTTTATACCAAATGCAATCAGTAAATAAACCGATAAGTCACTTTGGCCTTGGAAAAAGAGATCGCGCTGATGTTGTTAGGGTAATATGGAGTAATGGGGTGCCCCAAAATCGTTTTATTCCTCAAAAAAATCAAACTATAGTTGAAACACAAATTTTAAAAGGGTCCTGTCCATACTTATATGCTTGGAATGGTACGGAATTTGTTTTTGTGAATGATGTATTATGGCCTAGCGCACTAGGGATGCCATTGGGTATAATGGCGGGAGAACCCCTGTATGCTTTCCCAAACTCAACTGACGAATACCTTAGTATGCCAGGAGAAACAGTAATCCCAAAAGATGGAAAATTTGCTTTGCAATTCACCACTGAATTGTGGGAAAGCCCTTATTTGGATAATATAAAATTGGTTGTTTTAGATCACCCTGATAGTGTAGATGTATATATAAATGAAACATTTATTCCACCCCCTTATCCACCATTTCGTATTTACAGTGTAGCGAAAAAATATTTACCGCTATCCGCGGTTGACCAAGTGGGAAATGATTTGCATAATGCTGTCTTATTTCAGGATCAAGATTATACTAAGCATTTGACACCAGCTTCATTTCAGGGCATTACGGAATTTCACGACCTAACATTGGATTTTGGAAACCTTACCCACGCCGACTCGATCTTTTTATTTCTCCAAGGCTGGTTATTTCCAACAGATGCCAGTATTAATGTGAATATATCTCAATCAAATACCACGAATCTTATATTTCCCAAGTTACAAGTAATAAATGCTGCTGGAATTTGGGAAACGGTCATTGAGAATTTAGGATTTCCAAAAGGAAAAAATAAAACCATGGTTTTTGATCTAACTGAGAAATTTATTGTAGCAGACTATCGGATACGGATCCGTACTAATATGCAAATTTATTGGGATCATATATTTATTGCTACAGATGTAACAAATAGAGATCTTGGCATGATTAGTTTACAGCCAGTGTTGGCTGATCTTCATTATCGTGGCTTCTCTGCGCTTTCACGGAAAGATTTTAGCAGCCCACATTTACCGGACTATTACGATATCACTACAGGACAGAAATGGAGAGACCTAACTGGTGTTTATACAAGATACGGTGATGTATTACCACTAGTACTCGAATCAGACAGCAAATATGTAATTATGAATGCAGGGGATGAAATTTCACTGGAGTTTACTGCTACGGAATTACCTGAATTACCAAGTAATTGGACGCGCGATTTTTTATTTTACAATGATGGCTGGCTAAAAGATGGCGATTTGAATACAGCTCATGGACAAACCGCGGAACCATTGCCGTTTCATGGCATGACTTCCTATCCTTACGGCCATGATGATTCGTACCCTAACGATCCAGAGTATGTAAATTATATGGAATTGTATAATACTAGGCAGGTAACCACCGATTCTTTTAAAAATGCGATTCGCAATTATTCACCATCAAATTGATTTTCAGATAATGAAAATGCTACATAATAATCCCCTGGAGCGGTGCCCATTTTTCCACCGCCACAGGCGATAACGATATATTGCTGTCCATTTACTGCAAAAACACTGGGTGTGGCATACCCGCCAGCGGGTAGTTTATGTTTCCACAATTCCGTCCCCGTATCTTTATCAAAAGCCCGGATATGTTCGTCTTTTGAGGCGGCAATAAAAATTAGTCCACCAGCGGTTGCTACTGGTCCACCATAATTTTCTGTACCAGTTTTTTCTATGCCACGTTTCGTTAGTTCTTCAAACTCTCCCAAGGGGGCTTGCCATAATATTTCACCTTTATTTAAATCAATAGCATTTAGTGTTCCCCAGGGCGGTTTAACCGCTGGATATCCTTCTTGGTCAAAGAAGCGATTGTAGCCGGTGTGAGAGTACGGAATTGCGAATTCTTGTAATTCTTTAGTCATAGTTTCAATCCAGTTTTTATCCAGCTGCTTAACTTGATTACTATTATTAATTGATTCATCATACAAATATGTTAACAAAGCGTTTTTTTTGTCTTCTGAAAACTGATCAAAGGAGGGCATAAAGCCCTTCCCTTTTTCAATAATGATCTTTGAGCTTTCTTTACTTAGTATTTTTTCAAGTTCTAAAAGCGGGGGATAGGTACCTGTAGCATTGCCCTGTCGATTTTGACCATGACAAATAGCACAATTGGCCTTATATACTTTTTCGCCAGCATCTTTTATTGTTTTAGGCTTTGATTGATCGCCCATATTCAATTCTAGCTCAACCATATGCTGTATCCAGGGCATCTCATTGGCATTCACGTATAAAATACCGGTGTTGCTATCGTAAGATGCGCCTCCCCATTCAGCTCCACCATCAAAGCCAGGGAAATACATGGTACCTTCTGTACTGGGAGGGATGAATTGTTCGCCCGTTCTGGTTGTTGCCCAAACAGTTTTTACATATTCATTAGCTACAGGACTAATATCTGTAATTTCTTCCTCACTGAAATTTTGTCTTGCAAAAGGGGGTGGTTTTACTGGAAATGGTTGTGTAGGCCAGGCCTCTTCACCTTTAAGATCGGATTTTTTTACTGGTCGTTCTTCGATAGGAAATAATGGTTTCCCTGTATCACGATCAAGAAGAAATACATAGCCCGATTTCGTGACCTGCGCTACCGCATCAACTTTTACCCCATTATGTGTTACAGTAACAAGATTTGGTGGTGCCGGTAGATCGCGATCCCAAAGATCATGATGTACGGTTTGGTAGTGCCATAAACGCTGACCGGTCTCTGCATCTATCGCGATAATGCAATTTGCAAATAGGTTGGAGCCTGTACGATTTCCGCCCCAGAAGTCGAATGATGCCGATCCAGTGGGTGCATACACCACACCCCGATCTACGTCCAAACTGATGCCCGCCCAGGCGTTAGCGCCACCTATTTTTCCATAGGCATCTTCGGGCCATGTCTCATACCCGTATTCACCAGGTTTTGGTATGGTATGAAATACCCATTCCACAGCACCGGTTCTTGCATTAAAAGCACGTATATAACCCGGCGCCGCATCAGCGTTCTCGGAAACACGGGTGCCAATTATGTATAAATCTTTATAAATAACTCCGGGTGAGGTTGAAATAACAAAGAGATCTGCTGCTCGGGGACCCAAGCCTGCCTTAAGTGAAGTGACTCCTGCGGTCCCAAAACTGACCACTGGTTTACCTGTGATTGCGTCAATAGCAAATAGGAGTGATCCAGCGGTAAATAATATTCGCTTATCATTACCTGATTCCCAATAAGTCACTCCTCTATTTACGTGCGGTGAAAAATCCAGCGCTGGATCGAATTCCCATAATAATTCTCCCGTCGAAGCTTGTAGGGCAATCAATTTAATAGTGGGGGATGTAGCGTATAAAATATCATCAACAATAATCGGATTGCATTGGATCTGGGATTGTTGTCCCAGACTATCCCCGGTTTGATAGACCCAGACGATCTCAAGCTGGTCAACATTGCCTTTATTTATCTGGCCTAATGATGAATATTGGTTGCTTCCCGGATCTCCTTGGTATGTTTCCCAGGTTGTATAAGAATCTTGTTTGCTACTGCAGCCGAATATCCCGATACAGGACCAAATTACGAGACTGAACCAAGATATTATCACGCACATTAATTCCGCTACAGATCCTCAGCCCGATTAGAACCTTCTTTTATGAATATTTCTCTGTTATTTTTTATATCGGTAAACGTGTCTATTTCCCCGCTAGGCCATATTATTGACAGTGAATCAACCGTAGTGTGATTTCCAAGTCCAAAAGATGCCGTTAGCCCTGACTGGGAAAGATAACTAGATCCCGTTCGGATTATTCGCTCCATTTTAAATTCATCCACGCTCACTACAATTTTTGCGCCAAGGGCATCTCTATTACTGGTTTCCCCCTCAAGAATTACCCGTAGAAAATTTTTCTTCTCAGTATTATTGCGCCACAAATGAACAGGGCCATTATTTTCCGTAAGCAGAATATCCAGATCCCCATCGCGGTCGTAATCTCCCGTTGCGGCCCCACGTACAACCATTTTGTTATCCAAAACACCAGCAACCATCTCGTTTGCATTGGCAAATACACCGTTACCGTCGTTTGTAAACAACTGTGATACCTGCCGATAGGTAATACCTTCCTGGTCTTTGGTGCGAAAGGGGTAAACGTGACCATTGCCAACAAAAAGGTCCAGATCTGTATCCAAGTCTACATCAAACAAAAACAACCCAAAGGTAAGTGATAAATAACTAGTACGCCCAATGCGTGATAAGGCAGCCCGGTCATTAAACCATCCTTTACCGGAATAGCGATACACACCAATCATTTCATTGGAAAAATTGCCTACGAAAATAGATGGATACCCGCTGCTATCGACAATACCGGCATCGATACCCATACCAGCCCTGGCTTCGCCATTTTCTCCGTAAGCCATACCCAGTTCGGTACCTTTTTCAGTAAATGTGCCGTCACCATTGTTTTGATATAGTAAATCTCGCTCACCATCGTTGGCTACGGCCAAGTCAGGCCAGCCATCATCATTGTAATCAAGCTGAACCACCCCTAATGATTTCCCAGGGGCAGGTAGAAATCCGGCAATTTGCGTATGATCAGAAAATGTACCATCACCATTGTTATGGTAAAATCTGCTGGGTAGCCCTGTATACATTTCTGGAGGACAATACACTTTCGTTTTACTATCTAAAGAACACCAAAGATCGCTGGCAGGGGACCAGATAGCGTAATTCCCAACGTATAGATCCAGCCAACCGTCCTTATCAGCGTCGAAAAATATGGCTGAACTACTCCATTCTATCCTATTTCCTAAACCTGACAGTTGACTTACATCGTTGAAGATTCCGTCATGGTTCCTGAGCAGTATATTTCTGTCTAATGATGTCAGGAATATATCCTGATCGCCGTCATTATCGTAATCAGCAGCTACGATACCCAGTCCGTATGTATTTATGAATCCGAGACCTGTTTCTTCTGTTACTTCGCTGAAAGTACCATCCTTATTGTTTTTATAGAGCCATAAGGTCTTGATGTTCCGTTTGGTATGATTTGCCCAGCCCCCGCCGCCTACCAGCAGAATATCAACCCAGCCATCATCATTATAATCGATGAATCCACCCCCAGAACCCATTTGTTCTGGGAACCACATTTCCCCAAAGGATCCATTATCATGGTAAAAGTTTCCCAGCCCGGATTCCGAGGTTACTTCAGCAAAGTTTATTTTCGCCACCTTATTTTTCTGCGCATTTACAGCCATTGCTGATGGTTGCTTTTCCTTACTATTACTACAGGAATTATTAAATAATACAACAAGCAACAGTATGTTTATTCCCCGGTATATTAGGGTTGGATAAGGATACAATTGGTTTGGCGTTGCGCCCATCAAGATTGGGAAAACTTACATTATAATTATGACCTCAGGGTACAAATCTTCATTGACTAGTCAAAAGTGGGTGTGCGCGATACGTGATAAATAACTATATAATGAGTAAATACATATTTTATTATTATTATTCCGAATGTATATAGTATAACAGTGTGCTATTATTAAACTGTATGTTAATTATAATTTTTTCTTGACTCGTAGCAAAGATATTTACGAAGTTCGCCTTCAATGGTCGGTAGCCCAACCAAAACAGCTATCCAACAGCGCTTGATTGCGCAAAGAATTCATTAATTGAAAGCTTCTTTCAAACAATTTTCACATGGAGGAAAACAAAATGACGGATCGTAATAGTTACACCAGTAAAATAACGCTTGCTTTAACACTTACAGTTTTTATGGCTGGTAGTCTTTTTGGACAAACCGCAGGAAAAGTCAGAGGTACTGTTACGGATGAAGCCAGTGGTGAAGCCCTTGTAGGTGCCAATGTTCTGATTGATGGGACCAACATGGGTGCTGCATCCGATGAAAGCGGTGAATATTTTATTTTGAATGTTGCGCCTGGCACATATACCATGCGTGCGGAAATTATCGGTTATAAAACTGCCGTTGAGGTAGACGTCCGTGTTTTTATTGATTTAACCACAACAATTAATTTCTCTACTGGAGTGGAAGCGGTAGCTGGAGAAGCAGTTGAAGTACTTGCTGAGCGTCCACTTGTTCAGCCTGACGTCGCTGGAACAGTTATTAATGTAAGTGGTGGCGATATTGAAAATATTCCGGTGCGATCCGTTGGCGATTTTATCAGCCAGCAGGCCGGTGTAGAACAAGGCATGACAATCAGGGGCTCTGGTATAAATGAAACAGCCTTTGTTGTTGATGGTATCAGTACGCGTGGTGGCCGTGATGGCACACCCACAACCGCAATCGCATTGACTTCAGTAGATGAACTGCAGATACAAACTGGCGGTATGAGCGCCTCTGTGGGTAATGCCCGTGGCGGTGCTATTAATATAGTGACCAAGGATCCTCGGGATAGAATGATCCTGGACGTTTTAATAAATCAATCACCAGCCAACAGCATGTCATTCGCAGGAGATGGAGAAATTGTAAAAGATGAAGACGCCTACTGGTGGAAACCGTATAAAGATGAAACAATGAACTCAGCTGGGACAGCTGGCGGTGCTTGGGATGTTTATTACCAATCGCAGTACCCTGTATTTACCGGCTGGGATGCCCATATGGCTGGTACGTCAGGTTCAGATACACTGTTGACTAAGTCTGATTGGTTAGATGTGTTTGACTGGCACCATCGCAAAAACACTGAAGTAACCGAAGCATTTTCATCTATTGATATGACCTTTGGTATGCCATTAGGTGGGACTGGCCTGCGTTTTCTGGTTTCTTATCTGGCAAATAATGAACCCTATTTTTATCCACAAGCGCGCGCCTCTTTTAAAGAGAATAGTGTTCATGCCAAGCTTTTGTATGATTTGAGCTCTTCAATGAAATTGATGGCTTTTGTTAAGACTGCAGAGCAGACCGGTACGGCCCACGAAGCGTGGGATATGTTGCGTGTGCCCTATCCGCAACGTGGCGGTACTCCATTGTATCCATGGGGAGCTGGTGGCGCTAACTCAACATTAGTATTTAGTAGTAATCAGGGGATATCCCCATCGGAAACGCTGATTAACCAGAATGGGGATCATGTCGGTAAAAGTGTGCTTTATGCTTGGGACAGGTATGCTATAACAGATTATAACACCAATATTATGGGCGCAACGTTTACGCACACCCTTAATGCGAAATCTTTTTATAATCTTGGCTTTTCCATGAATGAAGAAACATTTGTTACTGAGCCCAACTCTCGTCGTTTAGGGTCTAATCGAGGCCCTGGATCAGCGAGTCCTCCTGATGCTGTAGTACAGTTGTATGGCTCAGGTGGAACTGCCCAAGATTCGTTAGTTTGGACACCTTGGGGTTGGACTTCAGATGGTATGAGCGACCCGGGTAGCGGAACCCGTCTTGGTGGTCACTGGGCCCGTGGCCGCGATAATTCAACGGTTAAAAGTACTAACATTAATTTGGATTATACCACTCAGCTTAATAGCACAAACCAGATCAATGCTGGTTTTTGGTTGTCTATGTATGACTATGATATGGAATATGGATCCAGCGATTCTGTTATTGTGCACGTTGAACGCGGTGCCCAGAAATGGCAGAAGACACCAACGCAAGCTGGTTTATATGCAGAAGATAAGCTGGAATTTAAAGGTATGATCGCAACTGTAGGATTGAGCATGGATTATTATAATCCGAATACAGATTGGTGGAATTTTGGTGATTATGCCCGTGAATTGACGGCCAAGGAAAAAGGTGAAATTGGGGACGAACGTTTTTCTGATGTTGATGCAGAGGCCGCAGAAACACAAATAACATTTAATCCAAAAATTCGGATTGCATTTCCAATTACTGTAAATAGCAAACTGTATTTCAATTATGGCACGTATCGTCAGCAATTGACCGCTCAGGAAAGTTTTATGATCTGGCAGGCCTGGCGTGGCGAAGTGCATCAGATTGGTGATCCAAATAACCCAATGCCCAAGACAGTTAGCTATGAGGTTGGTTATGAACAAGCTCTTCAAGACGCATATTTATTGCGGGTAGGCGGATACTATAAGGATAGTTCGCTGCAGCCTAAGACAGTTTGGTATCAAAGTATTGATTCCGAAGTATCTTATAACAGATCAGAGCCTTATAACTACAGTGATACCCGCGGTCTGGAATTCTCACTCAGTAAGAATATGGGTGCTTTGAGAGGTTACTTGAATTATACCTATTCTGTTCGCTCACAGGGGAATTTTGGCTGGGGCGCACAATACGAGAACGATGTTACCCAGGCAGATTATGAACTTACTGCTACGGATCATTATCAAATTAAGCCAGTGGCCGAACCTTTTGCTTCAGCCAACTTGGAATATGTGGCTCCAAAGAGTATGGGCCCATTGGCTGATTTCCGTGTAACACTGAATGGCGGCTGGCGCGCCGGTCGGCATTTCACATGGGTTGGTCCAAGTGGCGCAACAATCCCGGGTGTAAACAACAATATTCAGATGAGAGATTTCCTTTTCCTGAATGCCCGACTCAGCAAGAACTTCAATCTTGGCGGAAGTCGTGTCATGGTTTTCGCAGATGTACAGAATCTGCTAAATCTCAAGTATATGTATTTCAGTCCCTACAATCCGAGTGGCGGCCCGTTTGAGAGCATCCCTACATCAACTGATTGGGATAACTATATGACTTCACTACATATGCCAACTGAATTCTGGGATGATGTAGATGATAATGAAATGACGTATAATAATATTGAGGGTGATGATCGACCAGGAACTTATAGAGAACGCGATGTTGGATTTGTACCGATTGAAATAGTAGCTACAGCTGCCAATTTACCGGATGGGTCGGATGATTCGCCATATCCAACGCTTATACAAACTAGTGATGTGCTCTATTATGTCCACGATACAAAAGACTGGTACCGGTGGGATGGAAGCAGTTGGAGCGCAGCATCGTCTAGTTTTGTCAATAAAGTAAAGGACGATAAAGCATACATAGATATGCCCAATGAGTGGCACAGAACGTTCCTTAATCCAAGAACAATTAGCGTAGGTGTACGGGTCTCTTTCTAGGGAATTAGAATTAAGAATAAACTACAATTGGTTAATCCTAACATATAGGAGATACACATGAAAATCGAAAAATATAGAAAGCATTATTTTTCAGCTTTTGCAGTATTTGTTTTAGTACTGTCAACTGGACTGAATGAATTAAGTGCACAGTATTCTATCAAATGGTTGAATGTTGGAAGCTTTCAAAGTTCATATTCCGAAGGCTTGGTAAATAGAGAGGAAGAACCGT
>CAJWGZ010000022.1 GCA_913041075.1 uncultured Fidelibacterota bacterium
CTTTTCTTTTTACTGCTGCTTTTCTTTTTACTGCTGCTTTTCTTTTTCCCTGATGATTTCTTCTTGGTGGACTTTTTACTTGTAGATCGTTGGGCGTATAGTTCAGATGTATGTACAGGTAATATACTAGTAAATAATATTAATATTACCAGCCGGACTATCCATTTGGTATGTGTATGGCGCATGTGGACTTGCGGCAATTTACGAAAAGGCATTACTACTATGTCAGTGAAATTATTTTCTTTCTTTTTGATCTCTTCACACACTACCAATTAATTCATATTCATTAAAATTGTTAATTTTAACATTATAAAAATCACCTTTACTTACCTTCCCATCTACCCGGACAATATTATCTATTTCAGGCGAATCATACTCGGTTCTTCCCACCGCAACAGTCTCACCAACTTCATCAATTATTACTTTTTGTGTTTGACCTACCATAGCGCTGTTTTTTTCATAATTAATATTATTTTGAATGTCCATTATTACAGCTTTTCGTTCATCCTTTAATTCTCTAGAAATATTATCTTCTAAATCCGCAGCAATTGTACCTTCTTCTTCCGAGTAAGTAAATACCCCTAAATGATCAAACTTCATTTCCAATACAAAATCAGTTAATTCCTTAAAATCCTCTTCGCTTTCACCCGGATAACCAACAATCAGAGTTGTCCGAATCCTTATCTCAGGAATTGCAGCCTTCAACTTCTGAATTCTTTCGCGAATGCCATCCTGATTGAGACCTCTTCGCATCGATTTTAATAATGTATCCGAAGCATGCTGTATCGGCATATCAATGTACCGACAAACTCGATTCGATGTTACCAACGCGTCTATTATACGCTGACTAAGGTGCGCTGGATGTGCATAATGAATCCTAATCCAATCAGGAGCATTGTCCATTTGATCCATCGCATAGATCAAATCACTTAAGTATACCTTTTTTGATAGATCCCAACCATAAGTAGTCGTATCCTGCGCAATTATCATTATTTCTTTTACTCCATTGTCAACCAAGCGACTAGTTTCATCCAGAATCTCTGGTAACATACGACTCTTCTGCAACCCGCGCATTATAGGTATGCTGCAAAAAGAACAACCATTATCGCAACCCTCCGCAATTTTTAAATAACTATAGTGTGATGGGGTCAGAAGTGAGCGATAAAAAAGAGGGTCATCTCTACCATATTCCTTCCCAGTCAGAAATGATGCAATTTGCTTATGGTCATTAGTACCAAAAAATCGATCTACTTCAGGGATTTCTTCTTTTAACTCTAAAGGATATCTTTCTGAGAGACAGCCCATTACAACCAGTTGTTTGACAATGCCAGATTTTTTTAGTTCAGCGGCCTGAAGTATTGTATCCACTGATTCCTCACGTGCGATATCAAGAAAACCGCAAGTGTTTACTATGATCGTATCCGCTTCATCGGGTTCATCAATTACATCATATTGACTATGTTTAAGACCACCCAGCAGAATTTCAGAATCGACCAAGTTTTTTGCGCATCCTAGACTAATAAGATGCAATTTCTGTTTTTCTTCAATCATCGCTCATACCAATAACGGAATTTACATAGTGTTCTTGATCAAATATTTCAAAGTCTCCAATGTCCTCACCGATCCCCAAAAATTCTACGGGGATATTTAAATCTCTGTTCAATGAGAAAACAATACCGCCTTTAGCTGTTCCATCCATTTTTGTTAAGATTGCAGCATCAATATCGATATAATTTGAAAATTCCTTGGCTTGAAAAAGCGAATTCTGACCTAGGTTAGCATCAATAGTAATCATTGTTTTCACAGAATAGTCTTTAAACTTTTCCACAATGGTACGTTTCATTTTTTCTAATTCTGTCATTAGGTTTTTATGTGTATGTAGCCTTCCTGCTGTATCAACAACCACAATATTAGAATCATCTTTTTTAGCAGCTTTTATTCCATCGTAAATAACGGCTGATGGATCCTTAGCAGATTGGCTGCTTACCAAACGAACACCAATTCTATTTGACCAAATCTTTAATTGCTCTAAAGCCGCTGCCCTATATGTATCTGCGCCAACTAATATAACACTTCTTCCCATTGACTTATAATAATATGCTAATTTTGCTGCAGTTGTAGTCTTCCCGGTACCATTAACACCTACGACCAGAAACACATAGGGAATATCTGGTAATTCATGAATCTCTTCCGGTAAAATTGAGAGCATATATTTGCGCACTGCTTTTATAAAATTTTTTGTTGCGTTTTTTTCCACAACTTTAACAATACTAGAAGTTGTATAAATTCCAAGATCTGCTGTAATTAATGTTTCTTCCAGCATTTCCAGCGTTTCTGGTGTAACTCGTTGATTTAATAAAGTATTAAACGCACCAGCTATACCTTTACGCGTTTTTGATAACGCCTGGAATAACTTAGTTATCATTTAACTAGTCTGTTGAAGTGTTTTATATTCTATAATGAATGTTTTAAAGTACTTTATCCAGCTAATAATCAGCAAATATGACGCTATCGCTAGAGTCAATAATGGAAGATAAGGTACACCCTGGATATGAAAAATATGTAAGAATACACCGAGAGTTGTAATTCCAGCACCCCATTTGCCCCACCAATTTGAGTGTAGTACAAAATGCGTGTGGTTCAATAAGTAAATCGCAGGCAGTGCTATAGACACGTACCTAACTAAGTAAAAAGTAAAGAACCAGATTGGGAATCGGCCTTCATAGACCATGAAGGATGTTACTGCTAGTATAAGAATGAAATCTGCAATGGGGTCAAGCCATTGTCCAAAATGAGTCACACCATGTGATTTCCTTGCTACCCAGCCATCTAACACATCCGATAAAACGGCTATTATAATTAACCAGAAAGTAAGGTAAAGTTTTTCTGGGTCCCTTAGTGTAAAAATAATTGGGATCGCCAGCAATGCACGAACGAGACTGATGAAATTTGCCAGTGTTAAGATCCGTGATGGATCTGTTATACGTGATTGTTGATTATCGTTGTTCACGGACTAAATCAGGATTTTGCATGATACTTTTTGTATCTAATTCCAACACTTTATCACATATACTGTTGATAAATTGTTCATCATGCGAAATAATAATACAATGTTTTTTGTTTAATATTTTGTTGATAAAACGAGCTAACGTTTGCTTTTGCCGCCACCCTAAACCAAAAGTCGGTTCATCAAGAATGATTAATTCATAATTACTACATCCTAAAAGAATTATCATCGCCAAACGCAAAGCAGTCCATTGTACGTCAACGGCCGGTTGATGCTCAATTATCCGCCAATTAATTTGATAATCATTCATCATATTTAATGCTTGGCTAACGACCAGTGGATTCAATTTCCCGAAACGCTGCAAATCAAGAAGGAATTCACCAAGCGTAACTGTGCCTAACATCTTTTCTGGAAATTGATTTAAATATCCTATGGTGGGTGATTCTCCATCAATATCTAACTGAAATTCGCCCAAATATTCAGGAAGTATACCGCTGATGATTCCGGCAATTGTGGTTTTACCTGAACCATTAGCACCAATGATTCCGAAACAGCGTGTTTCTAAAATCTCAATACTTAAATCATTAAGGATTGTTCTTTTATGATCATAAAAATATGTTAAATGATCGGCTATCAGATGCAGTTTACCGGCAGGATGATTGTTATGCTGATATTTTTGTATTGGTATACTTTTATTTATTTCAGTAAATGAATTGAGTGTTAGTTCCCAAACAGTATCGCCAAATATTAAATCTGAAATATCCGATGTGAACCATAAAATAATACTACCAGTATCTTTCATATATTTACTTAAACGCTGTACCTGAGTTTTCTTTGCTTTACTGTTTAAAAATGACAGCCCATCATCTATTACAATTAAGCCAGGCTTTACGCTTAAGGCAGTCGCTAGGTTTAGCAATTCCTTTTCACCGCCACTTAGTGTAACCGGGTGCCTTGTTCCATCATCAATGAAATTCAACTTATCTTTTATTCCATCAACTAAATATGCAACCTGACTAGGATCTGAAAATACACATTCAGCTGAAAAAGCCAATTCTCCATCTAGGGTCGAACTTACAATTTGATTCTCTGGATTTTGGAAAACTGGTATCGTACGCGTTGGTTTTTCATGAATTTTCAAATCAAAGTTTCCTGCATCTGTATCCATACCACACAATTTTTGAAAAAATGTTGATTTCCCAACGCCACTTTCACCAAAAATCACATGTAACCCTGCTGAAAAACTGGTTTTATAATCCTGTGAAAATTTTGGAAACTGAATATGAAAATTTAAAATATTAGTCACGAATAATCCCTCTAACTACGCGCGTTGCGGCACCTATATTCTTATGAATAACATCTGTTGCTGCTAAGCTAGCTGGTATTATCTTTGAGTTATCACTTAACAACATATTGATTTTATCAAATAATTCTTGACCATTATCTATAGCCCAGCCACCACCAGAATTTATCAATTCTTCTGCCTCATGGAAATTTTCATATCTTGGACCAAATAAAATTGGTAGTCGTGCTATTGCTGGTTCCATAACATTATGGATTCCAGTGGAGAAACCGCCTCCTACATAAGCTATAATCCCATCCCAATATAAGTGCGATAACACACCAACAACATCTACTACAATTACTTGAGGATCATCCTTGTCATAAGGCGTTTGTTTGCTAAACACATTAACCTTTAACCCTACTTCATTAAATTGTTGTATTGAAGTATTAATTACAGAAGAAATTGGTTCATGGGGCACCCATAGAATTGATAAGTTTTTATGATCGTTTAACAACCGTAACACACTTTCATAAATAACTTTTTCGTCTTCATCATGTATACTAGCAAATATGATTCTCTTTTTTCGACTTAGTACTGATTTGGTATGTTCCGTTGTAAATTTATCCGCTGTGCTCTTTACGTGATCATATCTGGGATTCCCGAGTACCCGCACAGTCGTATTACTTGAATTTCCAAGAATCAATTGTAAATGATTATGATCAATTTTAGTAATGGTATAGATTGAGTGGAAATCCTTGTAAACATGATGATAAAAGTTTCTTACCATTGGCAGTAGTTTTCCTGTCCCTTTTTTAAACCTTGCTGCAAACAATACTGTAGGAATTCCAAGTTCTTTAGCAGCCCAAATAAGATTGGGCCAAATATCATAAGCTGCAAAAATTAGTTTTTCAGGTCTAACTAAACGCAATACTGATTTAACAGTCCAGTAAAAATCAAGGGGCAGGTAGATTTTGCAATCAATAGACTCATCATCTACGTGATTATAACCCGATGGTGAAAAAAAGCTGACAATTATTTTCGTATGGGGTTCAACCTCTTTTAATCCTAGCAGCACCGGTTTTGTTTGTAGAAACTCACCGTGGGATGAAGCATGAAACCAGTAAATTGTCTCATCTCCACTCAACTTATTAAGGTAATTTTTTAATACCTTCCTTGAATGAAATCGGCCCAATAAACCATCCCTTAACTTTTCGTTAAAATACATACCAATAAAACCAATAATGACCACTATTGGTATTAATACGAATTCATATACAAAAAACCAGAAATATTTCACCAGGAAAGCACCCCTTGAATGGCTCGATGAACATCTGAAGTGGATATTTCAGTCATACAATATTGCTGTGAACGGTAGCAGGGACGCTTCCCATTTTGACTACAAGGTCTGCACCAAATATCTTTTTCAATTACTACAGATCTATCCAATGATGTACCGCCTCCCATTTGAGCATTTGTCGGCCCCATGACCATTGCTACTGGTACGCCAAGTGCTTCGGAAGCATGGACCATACCAGTATCACTGCCTACTGTCATTTCTCCTAAGGAAATGATGGCTAGGGATTTCCTTATATCTAATTTTCCATGCAGATCAAGAATCTGTTTACTCTTATCATTGGCTATTGCAGTGCAAATCCTATCATTCTTGCTGCCAATAATAACTATACTTAATCCTAGCTTATTTATTATCAAATTAACTAACTCTTTGTAATGATCAACAAGCCAAGTCTTCTGCGGCCAGGCAGCGCCAGGCACTAATGTTATGTAGGATCCAGTCAAACCTTCTTTCTCTAAAAACAATTTTATTTCAATCTGCTCATTCTTTTGGATAACCAGCTTAGCTTTTGGAACTGGATAATCATTATTCAATAATTCTTCTAGGCATTGGTGGTAGAGCCATCTTTGGGAAAATTCATCGGGAAAATTATTTTTCTTGAATTCAATAAGTTCAAATCGTTTCCACCGCGGTTTTTTATATATTACCTTCTTAGCAGTTTTGAATTGGCGGCGAATAATCTGAGATCTAATAACGTTGTGTAAATCGATAATCAAATCATAACCCTTAGCTGCTAACATTTTTCCGATCTCTTTTAGTTCTTGATATTTCATTTCACGCGGGATGTGTATTATCCGATTTATATCAGGATGATCTAGCAGTAGTTCTGCATAATCATCTAGTGTAATTACATCAATCCGTGTTTCCGGAAAACGATCACGTAACGACTTTAACGGTGAGGTCAATTGCACAATATCACCTATAGAACTAAATCTGAGGACCAAAATGGCCCGCGGGTATTTCATATTAATAATTGCGGTGGGAATTGAAAATTACAAGATCCGTTAAGGATTGTTTGTAAGGAGAATCTGGATATTCATCCAGAATATCTATGGATTGATTGCTGAATTCATCTATCTTTTGATTAGCATATTCAAAACCGCCTGACGCATCAACCAGTTCTGTCAATTCATTAATTTCTTTTTGTGATTTTCTTTTGAGATTTAGAATTTTTTTAACTTGTCTCGCTTCAGATTTGGTTAGCGTGGAATATGAATGAATAAGAGGTAGAGTAATCATATTTTTCTTGACATCGGCGCCGAGATTCTTACCTGTTTTTGATTCAACTCCAAGCATATCAAATAAATCATCTTTAATTTGAAAGGCCATACCAAGTTTTTCACCAAAAATACGCATTCTATCGCGGTCCTTATCAGTCTTTGTTGAGGTGATGGCTCCAAGTTCGCAAGACGTCGAAATGAGACTGGCGGTCTTTTTATATATCATATCATAATACACTTTTTCTGTCATTGATCTGGTAAGATGTTTTTCAATTTGCAGGATCTCACCGGAACTTAATTTTTCGGCTGTTTCAGATATAAGCGCTAGTGCTTCAAAATCTTTGATACCAACTAGATTTATGAGTGCTTTACTAAAAATAAAATCACCCATTAGAACAGCAACCTTGTTTTTCCATACCCTATTGATTGATGGAAAACCACGGCGAATTGTCGCTTCATCAACAACATCATCATGAACCAATGTTGCAATATGAAGTAATTCAATCATTGCAGCAGCCCGATAGCTATTGAGGCCCGGTTTACCACAAGTTCGAGCTGCAAGAATCGTTAGTATTGGTCTAATATGCTTACCTTTGTGCCGTAATATATATTTTCCTATCGTGTTAACAAGACGCACCTCTGATTTGAGAGCATCGCGTAATTCCATCTCAAACAGTTTTATATCTTCGAAAATAGGGGCAGTGATTTCTTTCAGAGTTTTTAAATCATTAACCATATTAAATATTACACCTATTGGTACGCTATTTACTACGGTTTACCATCCAGGATACACCAATGCTAATTTCATACAGAAAAGCCAATGGAATTGATATAAAAACAAGACTGATTGGGTCTGGAGGTGTTATAAAGGCTGATAATACAAGTATAACTACGATGGCGTGGCGGCGGTAATGACGCATAAATGCAGGCGTTAGCAACCCTATTGCACTTAGTATGAATACCACTATTGGTAGTTCAAATATTACGCCGCTACCAAGCAACAGCATTGTGATAAAACTGAAATAATAATTAATAGAAAAATTATTTTTTACCTCTATCACCCCCATTGAGGTGAAAAATTCCAGTGAATATGGTATTAAAACATAAAAAGCAAATACTATCCCTACCAGAAATGCCATATAACTGAAAAAGACAAGCGGAACCATGACCTTTTTTTCGTCATTGTGCAGACCTGGACCGATAAATTTCGCCAATTGATACGTTAACACCGGTATTGCCACAACGACACCGCCAAGCAAAGCCACACCCCACTTGATCATGAACATACCCTGGACCTTTAATACTTGTAAGTCAGGCGGGTTAGATAAATTATGGATAGGCGCAATCAGGAATTGAATCATTTCATCAATGAAAAGAAAACAAAATGAACCACCAAATATTATGGCGATTATACTTTTTAACAACCGCCACCGCAATTCCTCCAAATGTTCAAGGAATGACATTTGACTGGTAACATTATCACTCATGATTTAAAACTTTTTAATATATCATTTGCGATACTATAGGGTGATTCCGTGATCGTATCTAACGATTTTGTTGCATCCTCTAATTTTCTAAGCCTATCTTCCGTCCAAAATTCACCCAACAGCTGTTCCTGTATCAACTTTTTTACTCGATTTCGATATCGTTCTTTCTTTTTCTGTACCAATAGACCACAACGATCAAACTTGTCAAGCTGATCAAAAACACCATCGAATAATTTATCCATTCCCCTTCCGTCGCTGGCAACTGTAGTGAAAACAGGTGCATCAGGTTTGCTGTCATTACCGATAGCATTGATCATGGAACTCAATGTATTCGCCAGACGATCTGCTCCTTCACGATCAGATTTATTAATAACAAAAATATCCGCAATCTCGATTAAACCAGCTTTCATTAGTTGTATCTCATCACCCGATTCTGGGACTAGGACCAGAATCGTTAGATCTGCAGCTTTTGCTATATCATATTCACCTTGACCAACACCAACTGTCTCAAAAATTATAATATCTTTCCCGCTTGCTGCTAATATATCACCAGCTTCCTGAGTTTTGCGCGCTAATCCCCCAAGACTCCCATGTGTACCCATGCTTCGGATAAAGACACTTTTGTCATTATTATAATGATTCATTCTTACCCGATCACCAAGTAATGCACCTCCGCTGAATGGGCTTGATGGATCAATAGCAATTACTCCAATGGTTTGATTCTTTTTGAGGAAACGTTTTATTAACTCATTTGTAATTGTACTCTTGCCTGCACCAGGAGGACCTGTGACGCCCAATCGAATTGCCTTTTGTGCTTGGTCGTATAATTCTATAAATCTTTGGTCCTTCACATAATCATCATTTTCAATACGAGTAATGACACGGGAAAGGATACGATGATCATTGGCCTTAATTCCCTGGATCGTACCTTGTTCCATTAGATTTTATAGCCTTTTTGTAAGGCAGGTTTTATGAAAAAGTTTTGGTAAACTGATTAAAATTATAGATTGTTAGTTTGCGACCTTCACGAGCCACCAAACCTTTTTCCTCCAGCAATTTGAAGGTACGGGATACTGTTTCTCTTGAAGTTCCAGCCATATTTGCAATATCTTGTTGATATGGTAGATTATTAATTTTGACAGTTCCATGTTTAATAGTACCAAGTTCCTCCGCTAACCGGATTAAGGTAATACCAATACGCTGTTCTACATCACTCAAGGATAAACTCTCTATTTGCTGATCGCTTTTTCGGATTCTTTGAGTTAGTTCCTCCAGCAAGCTAATTGAAATTTTTGGGTACTCCTGGAGTATCTCCAAAAAATCATTCCTAGCTAAAGTCAACACTTCCGAGGATTCTAATGCTACAACATTCGCAGATCTGCCTGCACCATCTAATAAAGACATTTCACCAAAAAAATCAGATTCCCCTAACATAGCAAGAATTACCTCTCGCCCATCATCGCTAAGTCTAGTAATTTTTACGCTCCCTCCACCAATGACAAAGAATGTCTGTCCTAAATCATCTTCCAGCAGTATCATCTGGCCTTTCGTATAGGTCCGTTGTATCATTCTTTCAGCAATTTTATTAAGATCTGATGGTGACAAATCTGAAAAAATTGGTACAGATTGCAACAAGGATAATTTATCCATATAATAAAATACGTTTTCTTTAGATTAATTCAAAATTGTCCATTAACTAAACTTGATCAGCTATAATAAAAAAAATTACGACTACTAATCCTTATTGATTTCCATCCTGATTCAGAATAAGTTCTCGGCCAAGTTTTTAATCAAATAATAATTAGTTATGGATAGACACCCTCAACAAATAAAACGAGAAAGACAGGACAAAAAACGTCGGGCAAGTAATATCGCTCAAATGTCTAAATTGAAGACAGCCATAAAAAAGGTTGCTTCAGCTACTAATCATGAAAAAGCTGAAGTTGATTATCGGGTAGCTGTAAAGCAAATTGATAAAGCCGCCAGTAAAGGTTTGATAAAAAAGAATACTGCTGCACGTCGCAAATCACGTATTACTCGCCACCTTAATTCATTGACGAAATAGAAGCCGCTTCCTTTTAATATATAATTTGTTCTATTTATAGAACAGTTGATTGCAAAGGGTTCTTACTCATCTAAGATCTGGTAGTTTGGTGCTTCCTTAATGATCTTAACTTCATGCGGGTGACCTTCCTTTATACCCGCACTAGTAATTTGAATAAATTTACTTTTTTTATGAAAATCAGGAATAGTTTCGACACCACAATATCCCATTGATGCCCTTAAACCACCAATAATTTGATGAACTGAGTTACGTACTGAGCCACGGTACGGCACCATACCTTCAATACCTTCGGGTACTAACTTTGTAGCTTCAGCCCCTTCTTGAAAATATCTGTCGCCACTGCCTTCTTTCATTGCCCCAAGAGAACCCATCCCACGATAGGATTTATATTGCCTGCCTTCAAATAAAATAGTTTCGCCTGGGCTTTCATCCATACCTGCAAAGAGGTTACCGAGCATTACAGCACTAGCTCCCGCAGCCAATGATTTAGCAATATCACCGCTGTAACGAATACCACCATCGGCAATTATTGGTAGACCATCCTTGTTTGCTTCTTCGGCACAATCCATTATGCTGGATAGTTGGGGTACACCTACACCAGCAACTACACGAGTAGTGCAACTAGCTCCGGCACCAATACCCACTTTTGGACAATCAACTCCAGCATCAATCAAAGATCTTGTACCTTCCCTCGTCGCAATATTCCCTGCAATCAAAGCCATTGAACCAATATTGGATTTCAATTTTTCAATTAATTTTAATACACCTGCAGAATGACCGTGAGCAGTATCAACAACCAATACATCAAGGCCGGAATTTTTCAAGGCCTGCGTCCGTTCAGTCGCTTCATCATTCACACCTATAGCTGCTGCAACCCGTAAGCGTCCATTTATATCTTTACAAGCATTTGGAAATTGCTCTTTTTTTTGTATATCCTTCACAGTAATTAATCCAGCCAATGATCCATCTTCATCAACAACTAATAATTTTTCGATACGGTGTCTTTGTAATATGTCCTTTGCTTTTTCCAATGTAGTACCGACTGGTACGGTAACAAGGTTATCAGTTGTCATACGATCTTTAACAATAAGATCTAAGTTGGTTTCGAAGCGGATATCCCTGTTAGTTATAATCCCAATCAACTTTCCTTCTTCGACAACAGGTAATCCACTAATATGATAATGACCCATCATTTCTTTTGCTTCTCGAATGGTTTTTTCCGGTGTCAGGATTAGCGGATTCATTATCATACCGCTTTCTGATCTTTTAACTTTGTCCACCATATCTACTTGATCTGATATAGAAAGATTTTTGTGAATAACACCCATACCTCCCTCTCTTGCCAGGGCTATGGCCATTGCACTCTCGGTCACAGTATCCATTGCAGCGCTTAGTAACGGAATATTCAATGAGATATCCTTGGTAAGGTTGGTCGATAGAATTACATCCCGGGGCAAAACATTTGATGCCTGAGGTACAAGTAATACATCATCAAAGGTATATTTATATGCAAATGGTGTTTTATTGGGCATATTAATTGAGCTCGTAATTTTTATTCACCAAAGAGAGTATCTGCTTTGTTTTTATGAGGTCGTTAACAACTTTTATATCCGTATGTAGTGGTCTATCACCCCTGGAAAAATGGATATGTTTTTTCAATAGTTTAATAACTGGCTGCGTACCACGAGCCATTTTCAATGGTGCATGAAATAGTTCATTTATTGTCGCCGAAGTAAGTAGTTCAATAGCCAATATATATCTAACATTATCGATCACCCGTAAACATTTTCGCCCGGCCCAAGGAGCCATACTAACAAAATCCTCTTGTCCTCCAGATGTTGAGATCGTATCAACACTAGCAGGATGGGTCAATACTTTATTTTCTGATACCAAACTAGCCGCAGTAATATGGGCAGTCATGAATCCCGATTCAATTCCTGGATTCGATGCAACGAATGGAGGAACTCGATCCTCAATTCCTTTCATGAAATAATGAAGTCTCCGTTCAGAAATCGAACCTAATTCTGCTATAGCTATAGCCAAAATATCCATTGCTTGAGCAATCGATTCTGCATGAAAATGTCCGGAATTCATTATTTGAGTATTTGGCATTATTAATGGATTATCGCTTACACTATTCGCTTCATTCTGTACGATTTCTTTCGCACCATTATAGTTATCCCTGCTTATACCGTGTACATGAGGGATACAACGAAAACTATACGGGTCCTGTACACGGTCGCAATCTTTATGTGATAGAACAATTTCACTATCACCCAGAAGATTCCAAACATTGGCCGCAACTAATCTCTGACCGGGATGCTGCTTTAATTTATGAATCGATGATTTAAACACACTGCGAGATGATAGCGACGCTTCTACTGAAATGGCCCCAACCAAATCCGCTATTTTTAACAAGCTTTCTGCTTCTAGACAGGCTTTTATTCCGATTGCAGTGGATACTTGTGTACCATTAATCAAACTTATTCCTTCTTTTGGGCCAAGTACTAAAGGCTCTAAATCCACCTCTTTCATAGCCAACATTGCCGGCATAATACGATCCTGAAAATGAACCAATCCTTCCCCAATCAAAGGTAGGGCCATATGCGCCAGTGGTGCGAGGTCACCGCTAGCCCCAACTGATCCTTGTCTAGGGATTACGGGTAAAATATCATGGTTCAATAAATCTCTCACTAGGCTAACTAATTCCAATCGTACGCCGCTAACACCTTTAGCCCATGTTAATAATTTTAAAAATAATATTAATCTGGTAACACCAGGGTCAAATGATTTCCCTACACCCGTTGCGTGCGATCTAACCAAATTAAGTTGTAATTTCTGACGATCATCAGCGTCAATTGTAACCTTACTTAAATCGCCAAAGCCGGTTGTTACACCATAGATTTTTTTGCCTTTTTTTAATAATTGTGCTAAGATGCTATGAGAGGCGCGTATGGCCTTTCTGGAATCTGCATTTAGTCGAACTCTAACGGGTCCTTCTAAGCAGGGTAAAAAATATTGTATTGAACGGGATTCTCCCGAAATAGATAGGGCCGACATAGAGTAATCTAACTGTTTGACCCTATGTCAATCAACCAGAAGCCATATTATATTCGAATTTCATTAAGGTTTGAAAATGGATCCATTCTCACAGGAATGGAATCACTGAATGATGTACCGTAGCGTTTTTTCACAACTCGTTCATCCATAACAAAAAAAGCACCAACATCTTGACTCGTTCGAATTAATCGCCCAAATCCTTGACGAAATTTTATAACACATTCAGGTACGTTGAACTCAAGGAAAGGGTTCTTATCAAGACTTTGCAGCAA
Source organism: uncultured Fidelibacterota bacterium (assembly GCA_913041075.1). Lineage (GTDB taxonomy): Bacteria > Fidelibacterota > Marinisomatia > Marinisomatales > TCS55. Next base: position 13,751 of record CAJWGZ010000022.1, read on the forward strand.
GTTACTGTAAGCCTTGATAACAGGCTCACTGGGCACACCAAACGGTAGTTTTGCTAATATGAGAATTTCCAATAATTCACCAGGTAGATCAATTCCTTCCCAAAACGCATTGGTACCCAAAAGGATCCCATTTTTGGTTCGATGCATACCCTGGATAATAGCATGCCGTGAGGAGCCCCGTAATTGTGCAAATATGGGCAAATCTCTGCTGCCTGGTTTTTTGCGTAATTCTTGATAAACATTATTTAAAGCATATCTTGAAGTAAATAATGCTAATATCCTTTTATTATGTTTCTTATGTA
>CAJWGZ010000023.1 GCA_913041075.1 uncultured Fidelibacterota bacterium
GTCCAGCCATTTTGGAGATTTTGGCTGAACTGGCCCTGCAAAATGTAGAAGGTAATGGTGGATTTATTTTTCATTGTTTGCGTGCCTTCGCATTTAAACCAGAAAAGGAACGTGTCTGGTCATTTGTACAATGTATTTTGCAAACAATGAAAAACCAGCCACTGCCTGAACCTAATGAAGGTACGAATAATGGGGCCAACGACCTGGTGCCTATCTTTCTAAAATGTGAACAACCAATAGACTGGATCACTGTTGCTGCTGTCTGGAGGTTATGGGAATCAGAATACATGCGGCTGCCCGGTTTCAAAAGAGAAATATCCCATTGGATCAGCAATCAGAATATCACACAAAATGGAAACCCGGATGGATCAAATCCTGATAACATGGTAAAATTCAGGAAAGAAGGCGGCAATTATTTTGTGAAATTGGCTGAAGATATAACTCAATCAAAAGGTAATATTGTGGAGAGACTTATTGCATTGGAGGCTTTACGTTTTTTTGTAAAAAAGATGCCAATAGATTGTTTACCAATAGTTTCCAATAAGATTAATTTCCTGATGGATAATAATGAAAGTTGGTAATTATACACTGTATAGTATTGAAACCAGCCAATTTGGTTTGGATGGGGGAGCCATGTTTGGTATCATACCAAAAACATTATGGGAAAAAGAAGCACCAGCTGATAAATATAATCGAATTCAGATGGTTACCCGATCACTTCTTCTGGTTAGCGAGGAACGAAAAATAATTATTGATACAGGGAATGGTGATAAATGGGATGATAAGGCCAGATCCAGATATAATATTGATTTTGGTGAAATAAATTTATCGTTATCCTTAGAAAAATATGGATTTACACCTGCTGATATTACAGATGTATTCTGTACCCATTTACATTTTGACCATGCCGGTGGTAATACAACCATCGAACATGGTAAAGTTGTCCCTACCTTTCCTAATGCCACTTATTGGATTCATCAACATAATTGGGACTTAGCCAATTCCCCCAGTGAAAAGGATCGAGGAAGTTACTTAGCAGAGAACTGGTCGGTTCTTGCTGAAAATGGCATGATCGAATATGTAAAGGATAAAGAGGGATTTATTCCGGGGATTGAATTATTACTGACTTACGGACATACAACTGGTATGATGCATCCCTTGATCAGAGATAGCGAGAATACCGTATTTTATGCAGCGGATATTTTCCCTATGGCTGCCCACGTACCCTTAGCATGGGTAATGGCGTATGATTTAAACCCAGTGCAGACCATAAAAGAAAAACGATCACTGCTGCTTAAAATGGTAGATGAAAACTGGACGATATTTTTTGAACATGATCCAGTTAGGCAGGCTGGAAAGGTTACAATAGATGGAAAGAATTATCGTTTGAAGGAATCAGTAATTATTAGTGATTGAAGAAAAGAAAAAAGAGGAGTTATTTTTTGCAGGGCTGCTGGCTTATGAAGAAAAAGATTTTTTCGAAGCACATGAAATGTGGGAAGAACTATGGTCAGAATATTATCTGGATGACAAAACTTTCATCCAAGGGTTAATTCAGCTGGCTGTAAGTTTTGTACATTTAGGAAATGGCAATCTGAAAGGTGCCAAAAGTTTACTTAAAAAATCTACTGATAAATTTAGCAGTTATTCTGGTCTACATCGTGGCATAAACATCGATAAACTGAAACAGCAGATTGTAATAATAAAAAATGAATATGAACAATTATTGACTGTAGAAGGCTTTGACTGGACCCATATACCTGATCTGAGAAATATATGAGTGATATTTATCTTTACACCAACGATGTAGAACTTGGTACAAAGCTTACAGATCGATTATTGCAAATAGAGCATTCTATCAGATTTCTTGATTCCCTTATTACTTCTTTCAATAAAAATAGTATAGTGTTGGTTGATTTAGATGACGCGGAATCAACTCCAGAAGTGATCCAAGGGCTAAGACTAAATCATCCAGAGTTACGTTTAATTGGTTTTATGACCCGAATACAAAAACAACGACGGGATGAATATCGTCGATCTGGATGCGAAATGATTTATTTAAGATCTACGCTTATAAAAAATCCGGAATCAATTTTATTTGAAAATGACCCAAAATAAAGCAGTTGAAAGCGCCCGCGCCAAAGAGGTCGTTCGTTTATTAAAAAAGAGATACGCCGCTTCCAAATGTTCGCTTAACTATAGTAACCCTCATGAATTATTAGTAGCGACCATTTTATCTGCCCAATGCACTGATCATCGGGTTAATCAGGTATCGTCAGGATTGTTTAAAAAGTATTCTTCCATTGAAGCATTTGCTTTTGCCAACCTAAATGAGCTATCCAAAGATATATATTCTTGCGGTTATCATAATCAAAAAGCAAAAAGTATCCAGGGATCATCTTTAGCGATACTCAACGACTATGAGGGAGAAGTGCCGCAAACAATGGAAGAATTGATAAAATTACCGGGAGTAGGTAGAAAAACTGCTAATTGTATTTTAGGGGAATGCTTTAATATTCCTTCGATGGTTATCGATACACATATGATTCGAATTATGAACCTGCTACAATTCACAGCATCAAAAAATCCAAAAATTATTGAATTAGACTTAATGGATATATTCGATAAGCGGGATTGGGTGAAATTAACTCATATGATTATTGATCATGGCAGAGTGATCTGTATAGCCAGACATCCGAAATGTGATCAATGTGTATTACATGAACAGTGTCCTTCTGCATTACAATAATTATATTCATTTGAAGTCAGAATTAATCGGAAATGTTTTTATTGAATTACCAAGTAGATATAAATTTAACTAACAATAATATTTGTAGGATACAACTATATGAGCAATCCATTTTTAACAAAGGTCTTTCATTTTAATGCAGCCCATCAATATGGACATAATGATTGGAGCGCAGAAAAAAACTGGGAAGTGTTCGGACCAGATTCGAAAGTTCATGGACATAACTATATACTTGAAGTAATGGTAACCGCTGCTGTGAATCCTGAGACAGGGTTTATGGTAGATCTTGATGAATTAAAGGATATTGTAAAAAAATATGTAATTGATATACTTGATCACAGTCAGTTTGAAATTGAGGTGGACTGGTTTAAAGATAAACAACCGAGTACGGAAAATTTAGTTAAATTTATCTGGACTCAAATCGATCAAAGACTAAAACCCGTTGTCTTACATAGAATCCGTTTGCATGAGACCCCAAGTATTTTTACCGATTATTACGGTCCAGTGAGAAATGAATTTTAAAGATCGTCTTTACCTAATTCTGGCGGGGATCTTCATTGCTTCTTTAGTTAGCTGTAACCTTGTATTCCAAAAGTTTTTTACTTGGACACCATTTGGGATTTATACTTTTGAGATTTCAGTTGGTATTCTACCGTATCCGATCACTTTTTTAGTAACTGATCTTATTTCCGAATTATATGGAAAGAAAAAGGCTGATCATGTTGTAATAGCTGGATTGTTTGCCAGCGTTTTTGTTATGGGAATAATTTTAATTGCAGACGCAGTACCGAGTACAATGTGGTCACCCATAAATGACGATATTTTTCACAAGGTTTTTGGATTACAGGGAGCTGCTGTTTTTGCTTCTATGGTTGCATACCTAACAGCACAATTTATTGATGTCAGAATCTTTCATTTTTGGAAGAGGTTAACAAAAGGAAAACATCTTTGGCTACGCAATAACGGCTCAACTATCGTGAGTCAACTTGTTGATACAGCCGCTGTATTGATTCTTTTGTGTTTTGCAGGCGCAATTGAATGGAATCGTTTTTGGCCTCTTTTGGAGAATGGATTTTTATTTAAGGTTATTGTAGCATTTTTGGATACACCAGTTATTTATGGTGTGATCTATTTATTAAAAGGAAAGATTGCTATAGCACATTATGAAGAGGATTAGTTTATGAAAAACCATGAAAAACTAAAAAAATTGACCCATTCATTGCTTCAAGAGATTGGTGAAGACCCAGATAGAGAGGGTCTGCTCAAAACACCATCTCGTGTAGCGAAATCGTGGAAGTATTTTTCACAGGGTTATGATCAACACTTGGAAGATATAGTTAATAAAGCAATTTTTAATGAATCATCTAAAGACATGGTAGTAGTTCGCGATGTCGAATTTTTCAGTCTTTGTGAACATCATTTGTTACCCTTTTTTGGAAAAACACATGTAGGGTATATCCCCAACGGTAAAGTGATTGGATTATCAAAAATACCAAGGATCATAGATATGTATGCACGAAGGCTCCAGGTACAGGAACGTCTGACTCATCAGATTGCAGATGCTATTCAGGATGTCTTGAAACCTAATGGTGTAGCTATTGTAATGGAAGGTAGGCACATGTGTATGCAAATGCGAGGTGTGGAAAAACAGAATAGTTTGGCCACTACTTCTACTATGCTGGGCAGGTTTCGTGAATCTGTACGGACTAGGAATGAATTTATGTATTTAATCAACAGACCTAATATTTGAGCAATTAATTGGAGAAAGGAAAAATATAATTTCTGTATATGGTAAAATGAGTTTTACACGAACGCCGGAGCCCCCCTATTATGCTGTTATTTTCACAACAATGCGTGTAAATGATCCTAATGATGGTTATGCTGAAATGAGCAAAAATATGGAAAAGATGGTTTGCAATCAGCCTGGATATATTGGTATGGAATCTGTAAGAGAGAGTGACGGATTTGGAATTACAGTATGTTACTGGAAAGATGAAGCGTCGATAACAAATTGGAAAAACAATCTGGAACACCAATATGCGCAAGAGAAGGGTATGGCTGATTGGTACAAAAATTATTTTTTACGTGTCGCCAAAGTAGAAAGAGATAATGGAAGAATATGATCTAGCGATACTGGGTGGGGGCCCTGGCGGTTACGTGGCTGCGATTCGTGCAGCACAGCTTGGTTTAACGACAGCGATAATTGATCAAGACAAGCTCGGGGGCATCTGCCTGAATTGGGGCTGCATTCCCACAAAAGCATTACTGAAGAATGCGGAGGTGTTGGATACCGTAAAGAATGCAAAATACTTTGGAATCAACATCCCATCTTACAAGGTAGATTTTGCAAAAACAATTAGACGTAGTCGACAGACATCCACACGCCTCTCCAAGGGAATTGATTTCTTGATGAAGAAAAACAAGATTACCCATATAATTGGCAGAGGGTCTTTTATAGCGAAAAATAAAATTGAAGTAAAAAATGGTAAGAAACGGGTTGCGGTACAGGCGAAATATTTCATTATTGCTACTGGTGGAAGACCAAAGGTTTATCCAGGGATGGATTTTGATGGCAAACTGGTGATCAGTTCAAAGGAAGCGATGATCCTTAATCAGCCGCCAGAAGAAATGATTATTGTGGGTGCAGGAGCTATCGGTGCAGAATTCGCATATTTTTATAACAGTTATGGTACTAAAGTAACGTTGCTGGAAATGATGGATCGAGTTCTACCTATGGAGGATGAAGAAGTTTCCAAGGAATTAGAAAAGAATTTTATAAAAATTGGTATAGCAATACAAACCAGTACAACGGTAGAAAGGATTGAAACTTTAAAGACCAAGGTAAAGGTCCATACTAAGCGCGGTAACAAAAAAGAATTAATAAAAGGTAGTGTAGCACTTTTGGCTGTGGGTATTACAGGAAATACTGAAGATATGGGCCTTGAAAAAATTGGTATCAAGATAGAAAAAGGTGCAGTTTTGATTGATGATTATGGACGAACGAATGTACAGAATATTTTTGCCATCGGTGATGTCACTGGTCCGCCGTGGTTGGCCCATGTAGCTTCTGCCCAGGGACACGTAGCAGCAGAAATAATTGCAGGTCATCCTACATTTCCGGTTGATTATAGCAACATACCCGCCTGTACTTATTGCCAACCGCAGGTGGCTTCACTGGGTTTAACAGAGGCCCAGGCGCGGGATACAGGACATGATGTAAAGGTCGGGAGATTTAATTTCAATTCCAGTGGCAAGGCTATGGCTATAGGGTCTACGCATGGTTTTGTAAAGATCGTTTTTGATGCTAAACATGGCGAATTACTGGGTTGTCATATCATAGGCGCTGAAGCAACAGAACTGATTGCGGAATTAGCTATGGCAAAAGGTCTTGAAGCCACTTGGGATGATCTGGCCAGGACCGTACATGCCCACCCAACGCTATCCGAAGCCATTATGGAAGCGGCCCTGGATGCTTTTGGTGAGGCGATTCACCAATGATTACGCAACCAGAAAATATAGCGATGAGAAAAATAGATATCTTGGATCTCGGTGTTAGATCTTATAAAAAGGTCTGGGACCTGCAAAAAGAATTGGTGAAAAAGAGACAGAACGGTCAAATAAACGATACATTGATTCTGGTAGAGCATGAACCGGTATATACCCTGGGAAAGAATGCGGATGAAAATCATATCCTGCAGCACACGCCTAGAAATGTGAAAACTTACCAAATTGAACGAGGTGGTGATGTAACCTTTCATGGCCCAGGACAATTGGTTGGATATCCTATTTTGGACCTGCATAATTATAAAAAAAGTATTAGCTGGTACATGCGTGGCCTAGAGCAGCTCATTATTTATACGCTGGCTGAATTCATGGTCACGGCGGAACGGAAAGAGGGATTAACAGGTGTTTGGGTTGGTGATGAAAAAATCGCAGCTTTAGGTGTGCGAGTGACACGGTGGATAACAATGCATGGTTTTGCTCTGAATGTAACACCTGATCTAACCTACTACAGCGGCATTATACCATGTGGAATATTTGAATACGGGGTGACCAGTATGGCTAGGCTTTTAACCGATGAGGTAACAGTCGATTCAGTCAAACAGGTGCTAATAGAAAAATTTATGAACCAGTTTCGGACTGCTGAATCAATGATTGGATAAAGATGGCCCGCCTATATGGATTTCAAAAAAAGGATCTGATCCGAGTCTATGAAAATATGATGTTGGCGCGGAAGCTAGATGAAAAAATGATGATACTACTTCGGCAAGGGAAGGGTTTCTTTCATATGGCCTGTTCTGGTCATGAAGCTGCGCAATTAGCCGCTGCCAATACCTTGAACGCAGGAAAAGATTGGTCATACCCTTATTATCGAGATAGTGCATTTTCCATAGCAATGGGTATGACGTCTAAAGAACAATTGCAGGCATTTTTAGCCAAAGCAGATGATCCATCATCGGGAGGTCGGCAAATGCCGCACCATTTTAGTAAACGCGAATTGAATATTGTGACACAATCCAGTGCTACAGGGACACAGTATTTACAGGCAGTTGGCTGTGGCATGGCCTGTAAGCTAAATAAGGAAAAAGAAGTGGTATATGTTTCATCGGGAGAAGGGACAACAAGCCAGGGTGATTTTCATGAAGCGCTTAACTGGTCCAGCCGGGAAAAACTTCCGGTTATATTTCACGTTCAGGATAATGAATACGCCATCAGTGTACATATCTCAGAACAAACATCTGGGGGGTCTGTATTTTCGATGGTTTCCGGTTATCAAAATCTTGGTCGATTTGATGTGGATGGAACGGACTTCTTTGAGTCCCACCTGGCATTTAAGAAAGCTGTAGGCCGGGCACGCAAGGGAAAAGGTCCGTCTGTTATTATATCCCATGTAGTTAGATTAGAACCACACTCGTCATCGGATGATCAATTAAAATACCGTACGAAAGATGAAATAGATGAAATGAGAAAAAATGATCCAATTCTGAAATTTAGAAATGAGTGTATTACTAACAAGGTCATCAAAAAGGAAGAATTTGAAAAGATAGATATAAAACTTAAAGACCAAGTGGACCAGGATGCTGATTGGGCGGAAGCTCAGGATCATCCGGAAGTAGCCACAGCTACGAATCATTTGTACAGCAATGAAATGCCTAAGGGTAAGCACATGACGAATACGATAAATGATAAGATTGTAATTATTGATGCGATAAATCATGCTCTTGCGGAAGAAATGGATCGGAATGATAAAATGATCATTTATGGACAAGATGTTGCTGATCCCAAAGGGGGAGTATTCACCGCTACAAAAGGCTTAACAGACAAATACGGGCATGACCGTGTGTTTAACAGCCCTTTAGCTGAATCTTCAATAGTTGGGTCAGCAATAGGTTTAGCAACTGCAGGGTATAAACCAGTAGTGGAAATACAGTTTGGAGATTATATCTGGACCGCAATGATGCAAATCCGCAATGAATTAGCTACAATACGGTACCGTTCTAACAATGCCTGGTCATGCCCTGCTGTCATCCGCGTTCCCGTTGGTGGTTACATTCATGGTGGTTTATGTCATAGCCAATCAATTGATGGCTACTTTATCCATTTACCCGGTATTTACATTGCTTATCCATCCAACGCGGCAGATGCAAAAGGGCTATTAAAAATGGCCTGCCGGATGGATGATCCGGTGATCTTCATGGAACACAAGGGTATCTATCGCCAGGGTTATGCGGTAAGTCCAGAACCAGATGAAGAATATTTATTGCCTTTTGGGCAAGCAAATTTGGTACAAGAAGGTACAGACATCTCTATAATCACCTGGGGCGCAATGGTTCAGAAATCCATTGATGCAGTAAATTCTTTTTCCCTTGATGATGGAGTTGTAGAGATAATTGATTTACGTACCTTAAATCCGCTTGATTTTTCTACGATAAATAAATCTATTCAAAAGACGGGTAAAGCCCTCGTAGTACACGAAGATAATCTAACCAATGGTCCCGGGGCTGAAATATCTGCGTTGATCGGTGATCGTTGTTTTGAAATGCTGGATGGTCCCATTCGTAGAGTTGCAGCTAAAGATAGTCCGGTGCCCTATAACATGTATCTGGAAGCGGATGTGTTACCACAGGTAAGTGATATTGAAGAAGCATTAATCGAGCTATTGGAGTATTGATGTTAGTAGATATTATAATGCCCAAAATGGGAGAATCCATCACCGAAGGAACGATAATTGAGTGGCGTAAGAAAATTGGTGATAATGTGGAAAAAGATGAGATATTTCTGGAGATAGGGACAGACAAGGTCGACTCCGAAATCCCAGCATCGGTGTCTGGTATCTTGGTTGAAATACTGGCCGAACCAAACGATGTGGTTGATGTGGGTAAAGTGATCGGCAGAATAAATACCGATACGAAAGCCGCAATAGAGATACCAGTTCAAGATCGAAATGAACCTATTGTTCCAACGGAAACTGAAGCATCCCAAATGGAAAAACCAGTACGAAAAAGCACTGAAAAAAAATTGACTAGCAAAAGAAAATTGTTTTTCACGCCAGTGGTTATGAAAATCGCCCAGGAAAAGAACATACCTATAGCGGAACTGGATACAATCCAGGGTACAGGTAGAGGTGGTCGTGTTACCAAAAAAGATTTACTGGCTTATCTGGATGATCGTAGTGAACCCGTGCCGTCATCTAAACTAAGCATGTCCGATAATATTGAAGAGATGGAATACATGCGCAAGAAGATAGCAAACCATATGCGTTCCAGTCTAGATACTGCTGCTCATGTTCATGTGATGACTGAAGTCGATATGACAACGATTGTAGATTATGTAACGGCAAAAGAAGAATCATTTTCCAGTGGAGAAGGTTTTAGCCTGACCTATACTCCATTTATTGTAACTGCTGTGGTAAAAGCAATTCAGCGATTCCCACTGATGAATTGTTCGCTAGAGGGCGGTAATATTGTGCACAAGAAAAATATAAATATTGGTATGGCTGTTTCAATAGAGGATGGGTTGATGGTACCAGTGATTGAAAAATGCGAAGAGGCTAATTTTCTTGGTTTATGCCGCCGTGTCCGGGATATAACGGTAAGAACACGGGATAAAAAGCTAAGTCCTGATGAGTTACAGGGATCCACATTCTCCATTTCAAATTTCGGTGTATTTAACGTCACTATGGGTACGCCTATTATCAATCAGCCAAATGTGGGTATCCTTGGTGTAGGCGCAATAAAGAAGCGACCCATTGTTATCGAAACAGAAGCCGGAGACACGATTGGTATCCGTAGCATGATGATACTCACCCTGGGTTTTGATCATCAACTCATTGATGGTGCGGGTGGAAGTCAGTTCATCGATACTGTTCGGAAAGAATTGGAAACTATGAATCTAGAACGGCTCTTTTAATGGCAATTGACCACGTATTAAAACTGTATGCGGAAACGATCCGATCACCCTATCTGCATTATGGTTACTGGGACGAACCGGAAAAAGTCAATGTGGATTCATTGTCCATTGATGATATTGCTAATGCCCAGGGGCGCTATATCGAACATTTAACATCCTTCATACCGGAGGATGTGCGATCTATTCTGGATGTGGGCTGTGGTGTGGGCGGAAACGCAGCGTATTTACAAGAGCGTGGCTTTGATATAGATGTACTATCCCCTGATCCTTATCAGGAAAAAGTGATTAAGAAAAAATTCAACGGCGCAATGCAATTCTTCAAATCTAAATTTGAGAATTTTGAAACTGATCGTACCTATGACCTCATCTTGGAGAGTGAAAGCGCTTGTTATATCAAGATTGAACCAGGATTTACTTCAGCAAGACGGGCATTACGGACTGGTGGATATTTACTGGTGGCCGATTATTTTGTTTATTATCGTAATGAAAGAGGCAGTCCCCATTTAAAATCATCCCACCCGATGCAAGCATATCTGAAAGCTGGTGAAGCAGCAGGTTTCAAATTATTGAAAGAATATGATCAAACTGAAAATACCATGCCTACGCTCGATGCGGCCCATCATTTCATCCAGCGATTTATCCAGCCTACAGCGGAATATGCCCAGGTTTCATTGCAGCGAAAAAATCCATTCACATACAGATTAATGAAATCACTATTTGGGAAGAACATATCCAGTAAAATGGATCAACTGGATTTAGTGAAGAGTGAAGAGTTTAGAAAATACCGTAAATACATGATCTATTTATTCCAGAAAGTATAACCGAAGTGACAACAGAATTAAAGAATCCTTATAAACCAAAGATCCGGCTGCAGATGGGTGCGGGATACCGATTTGTTGATCAGGTCGTTAAAACAAATAATCTGCATACGGTTTGTGAAGCAGCTCGCTGCCCCAATATCTATGAATGCTGGGATCGACGCACGGCGACGATCATGATCCTAGGAGATGTATGCACCAGGGCTTGCGGATTCTGTTCTGTTAAAACCGGGAAGCCGACTTGGGATGATCCGTTGGAACCGGTACGAACTGCCCTGGCTGTGAAGAAAATGGATTTGCGCCATGTGGTGATCACGTCAGTGGATCGAGACGACATCAAAAACGACTATGGTGCGGAAATCTGGGCAGATACAATTCGCCAGGTTCACCATCATGCATCAGATTGTACAGTAGAAGTGTTAACACCGGATTTTAAAGGAAGTAAGCCAGCACTATTAAAAGTATTTGCAGCAGAACCTGACATTTTTAGCCATAATTTAGAGTGTGTAGAAAGGATCAGTAAACAGGTTCGCAGTCAGGCCAATTGGCAACGCAGCCTGGAGGTACTGAAGTATTCAGTAAAACATGGTTTACAAACAAAGACTGGGATGATGGTCGGTCTGGGAGAAACAACCGTTGAAGTACTGGAAACTATGAAACAAGTAGTTGATACTGGTGTTTCAATATTTACTATTGGGCAATATCTACAGCCCACTGGCGGTCACCTGCCAGTAGAGAGATATGTTTCCGAGCAAGAATTTGAAGAATATAAATGCAGAGGTTTGGAATTAGGATTTTTAGTAGTGGAATCAGGGGCTCTGGTACGGAGTTCATATCATGCTGACGAACAGGCCCGACTGGCTCTGGCCGCTGTGTAACTCTGTACAGATGAATAGCATGAATACTGTTGTTATCATGACTCTAGTTCCGGTGTTATCCTAGGCAATTGGTGTTACGCGGCCAGCCTGAAATTGGTTAAAAATCTTGAAAAGAACGTATTTATGGCAAATAATCCGGGAAAAAACTTGAAAAACATGACAAATATACATATTAATATGTTTGGTATGTTATTTGCCTTCAATAGGTGAAAATTAATTGAGGAATTATTATGGCTGAAAGATTTGACAAAGAATTAGAATCAACACCGCCCGCTGATGACCATGATTATCCGGTAATGCCGTTGCGCAATACGGTACTTTTTCCGCAACAGGTTATTCCGATCTATATCGGTCGGGAAAAATCTCTGAAACTTATTGAAGATCTGGGTCCAGGTGATAAACACATTGTGGTTGTCGCTCAGGAGGATGGCTCCATTGAAGATCCTAAACCGGAAGACCTTTATGCCTATGGCACACTTGGTGTTGTACTGAAAGTATTTGATATGCCAGACAATAGCAAATCAGCTATTGTTCAGGGCGTAGAACGGGTCAAGCTGCTCAGTTTTGGAGATGCCGAGCCTTACTATACGGCAGTAGTTGAACGGATCAAAGATAATCCGGTCAGTGATGACCTGGAACTGGATGCACTAGCCAAGAATCTCAGGGATACCTTTACGGAACTTATCCAGGTAGCGCCAAATCTAACCGAGGAACATTCCGGGATGCTTTCCAATATCCAGAAACCCTCCCGGTTAGCGGATCGTGCTGTTTCTCTGCTCACCGTGCCAAACCAGGAAAAACAAGAGGTCTTGGAAGAACTGGAAGTAAAAAAGCGGGTGGAAAAAACCATAACATTGCTGACCAGAGAAATACAGCGAATTAAACTTGGTGAGGAGATTCAAACTGAGGTACATGACGAGATTTCCAAGACACAGCGGGAATATTACCTGCGGGAACAGATGAAAGCCATTAAGAGAGAACTGGGCGAGGATGAGGAAACAGTAGAGATCAAGGAACTGGAGGATCGGATTAAAGCAGCTGGTTTACCTGAAGAAGCAGAAAAGGTAGCCATGAAGGAACTGGATCGTCTGACCCGAATCCCAACACAATCTCCCGAATATTCTGTATCAAGAACCTATATCGAATGGCTAGCCGACTTACCTTGGAGTAAATCAAGCGATGATCAGATCAATGTTAAAAAAGCGGAAAAGATTCTGGATGAGGATCACTATGGATTGGAAAAGGTCAAGGAACGTATCCTGGAATATTTGGCTGTCCGGAACTTGAAGCAGGAACGTAATCCCGATGGTGTCGTGCGTGGTCCCATTTTGTGTTTTTCGGGGCCTCCAGGTGTGGGAAAAACATCTTTAGGTAAATCAATTGCCAGAGCTATCGGTCGCGAGTTCGTACGCATGTCCCTTGGCGGCGTCCGGGATGAAGCAGAAATTCGTGGACACCGCAGGACCTATATCGGTGCCTTGCCCGGTAGGATTATTCAATCGATGAAAAAGGCCGGGACCAATAACCCTGTTTTTATGCTTGATGAGATTGATAAGCTGGGGTCTGATTTTCGTGGTGACCCATCATCAGCCATGCTAGAAGTTCTTGATCCGGAACAGAATGATTCCTTCAGTGATCATTACCTGGAAGTAAATTTTGACCTGAGTAAAGTGATGTTCATTACAACGGCAAATTACCAGGATGCCATACCACCGGCATTGCGGGACCGGATGGAGATTCTTGATTTCAGCGGTTATATCGAAGATGAGAAGATCAAGATTGCCCAGCGTCATTTAATTCCAAAACAAATTGAAGAAAACGGTTTAACCAAAAAGGAAGTTTCGCTAGATAAAGCGGCAATTAGTGAACTGGTCCGTTCCTATACAAGAGAGTCAGGTGTACGTAATCTGGAACGGGAGATCGCTAATGTGCTGCGCAAGGTGGCCCGTGATATGGTAGAAAAAACTATTAAAAAAATACGCATAACCAAGGCCAAGGTTCTGGATTATCTCGGAGCGCCCCGTTTTTATTCAGAGTTGGCTGAACGGACTACGAAACCTGGCGTTGTAACTGGGTTAGCCTGGACTGCAGCTGGAGGTGATATTCTCTTTATAGAATCATCAAAAATGAAAGGAAAAGGTAATCTGACTTTGACGGGACAGT
>CAJWGZ010000024.1 GCA_913041075.1 uncultured Fidelibacterota bacterium
ATCGATCGAAAAAGCAGGATTATAATGAAAGACGGCTACAGAATATCCGAACAGGCGAAATCAATTTGGTCTGTGGATCCGGGTATTCGCGTTAGGGTTGCCACTTCTGCGCCCATGTGCACGAAAACTAAAGAGAGTCTTCGGCAGGTTAACATTGAGGTCCTGGAATTAAACTCACTAAATATTTCTTTATAATGCTGAAATATATATTGCCGCAGGACAAACCCGTTTCCAAGGAGTTGTTCACGCTGGCGTTCCCAGTAATTTTATCCAACTTGAGTCGGGTTCTTATGAGCGTGGTTGATGTTGCCATGGTGGGCAGGCTTGGTGCTGCGGCCCTAGCGGCCACCGGCATGGGCGCCATGCTTTTTTGGGGAGCCCTGAGTCTGGTTATTGGTATCCGGACGGGAGTTCAGACCGTTGCGTCCAGGCGATTGGGACAAAAAAAATATGATCAATGCGGCACCGCCCTCCACAACGGGCTTTTAATGGCGACAGTTTATGGTCTTCCGATGTCCATCGCCGGATGGTTGTTGGCGAAGAATTTCATCCCGTTTTTTATTAATGACATAAAAGCAACACCGCTTACCGTTGAGTATTCTTCGATTATTTTCCTTGGTCTTCTTTTCTCGGCCTATAGCTTTGTTTTCCAAGGTTTTTACACGGGTGTTGAAAAAACAAAAATTCACATGAGGGTCAGCATTACTAGTAATGTAATCAATGTATATTTAAACGCTGGACTCATTTATGGATCTGAGGGGGTAAAATTATTTTTTTCTGAAACTGCCCCACCCCTTTCTTTTTTATCTCATCTTTGGCAGTGGACAACTTTTCCAGCAATGGGCGTTAAGGGTGCTGCCATAGCAACCCTTGTTGCGTCGCTCTGGATGTTTGTCCATTACGGCGCATATCTTTTTTCAAAACAGATCAAATCAAGGTTTGCTGTTTTATCGTTATCAGTAAACGGTGTAATGATGAACCGTCAACTTAGATTGGCTGCACCGCAAGGATTGCAGGAAATGTTTATTGCCGTTGGGTGGTCTATGTTTTATAAAATAGTTGGCATGATAGGGCTTATAGAGTTGGCAACTACTGAGCTTTTATTTACTATAATGCATGCGTCATTTATGCCCGCACTGGGGGTGGGACAAGCCTGTTCAACCCTTGTAAGCAAATATATGGGTGAAAATAAGATAAACAAATCCGAAGCGAGCATTAAAGAGTCAATTCGTTTGGCGGAATATATTATGGGCGTTATGGGATTAAGCTTTATTCTGTTTCCAAAATATTATTTGTTTATTTTTACTGATGATCCAGAAATTCTTCGGATGGGGATTTTCGGTTTGCGGATGATAGGAGCCGTGCAGTTTTTAGATGCTATAGGCTTTGTTCTTTGGTTTGCGTTGTCCGGCGCAGGCAATACGCTATTTCCTGCTGTTGTAGAGTCATGTCTAACCTGGGGTGTTATTGTTTTAGGGAGCTATGTGTTTGGGGTCGTTCTAGGATTGGGCTTTAAAGCGCTTTGGTTGCTGTTTCCTGTTTATATGGGTTTATTTGCAGGAATAATGGTTTGGAAGGTACGAAGGGGAGATTGGAAAAATATTCAAATATGAAATCCACCAAGAAACAATATCTTCCTTATTATAAGATTAACCCAGAGGCGTTAATTTACAGACTGTGTCGAACCTAAATAGAGAAGACGTTGACCCGCAAGGGACCCAAGAATGGATAGAGTCTCTTGAAGATGAAATTGAAGAGCGCGGTTTCGAGCGTACAAGGCATTTATTAGAAAAATTAGTAGATTATGCCTCTACTCGTGGTGCGCGCCTACCCTTTAACACAAACACTCCTTTTGTAAATACTATTATTACAGACCAAGAGCCTGAATTTCCAGGAAACCGGGATACCGAAAGAAAAATAAAATCTCTTGTTAGGTGGAACGCAATGGCAATGGTGGTAAACGCAAATAAAAAATCCCCAGGTATTGGCGGACATATATCAACCTATGCGTCTGCAGCTAATTTATATGAAATAGGATTTAATCATTTTTTTAAAGGACCCAACCACCCGCAAGGTAGTGATCTAGTTTATTTTCAGGGACACGCATCTCCAGGTATATATGCACGATCCTATTTAGAAGGAAGACTTAATGAAGAAAAGATAGACGCATTTCGCCGCGAACTTTCGTCAAATGGAGGCCTGTCATCGTATCCCCACCCTTGGCTGATGCCAGATTTTTGGCAATTTGCTACAGTATCAATGGGGTTGGGCCCATTATTGGCTGTTTATCAAGCTAGGTTCATGAACTATTTAATTGACCGCGGCCTAATGGAAAACACGGGTCGCAAAGTATGGGCTTTTCTCGGTGATGGTGAAATGGATGAACCAGAATCGCTAGGCGGCTTAACGCTGGCATCAAGAGAAAAGCTTGATAATCTAATTTTTGTTGTCAACTGTAATTTGCAAAGGTTGGATGGCCCGGTTAGAGGAAACAGTAAGGTAATCCAAGAGCTGGAGGGCGCTTTTCGTGGTGCCGGATGGAATGTAATCAAAGTTATTTGGGGTTCAGATTTCGATCAATTGCTTGAACATAAAAACGGGGATTTATTCTTGCGTCGTGCCGAAGAGGTTGTTGACGGTGATTTACTAAAGTACGTTGTCGAAGGCGGAAGCTACCTTCGCGAACACTTTTATGGTAAATATCCAGAGTTATTAGAAATGGTAGCACACATTAATGATGAAGATCTTGGGAAAATGCGAATTGGCGGGCACGACCCAATCAAAGTGTTTGCCGCGTATTCAGAGGCGGTTAAGACAAAAGGAAGACCCACAGTTATTCTTGCCAGAACTATAAAAGGATATGGCTTAGGTGAGGCGGGAGAAGGACGAAACATCACTCATCAACAAAAAAAACTTAACGACGAAGAACTATTATATTTCCGCGATCGTTTTGACATACCGTTGTCTGATTCTGAAGCATCTATAGCTCCATTTTATAAACCGAATGATAAAAGCGATGAAATAATATATATTAAAAACCAGCGCAAGAAGTTGGGCGGGTTTTTACCCCATCGTCGCAGACAAGGCCCCGCTATAAAAATCCCTGATATATCATTATTTCAAGAGCTGTTGGACGGCTCAGGCGATCGGGAAATCTCAACCACAAAGGCTTTCGTTCGAATGCTTACAATTCTAACAAAAGATAAAATTATCGGGAAAAACATTGTTCCTATAATACCAGATGAGGCACGAACGTTTGGCATGGATCCTTTATTTAGACAGCTCGGTATTTATGCCCACGGGGGCCAAATGTATGATCCCGTCGATTCTGATCAATTTCTTTATTATAAGGAAGCCTCCGATGGGCAAATTTTGGAGGAGGGCATCAATGAGGCCGGGGCAATATCATCTTTTGTGGCGGCGGGCACAAGCTACAGTACGAACGGTATTAACACGATTCCTTTTTATATTTATTATTCTATGTTTGGTTTTCAAAGAATTTGGGATTTTATTTGGGCTGCAGGCGATATGCGTACAAGGGGTTTTTTGGTGGGCGGTACTGCAGGTAGAACAACGCTCAACGGTGAGGGCTTACAACACCAAGATGGACACAGCCATTTGGCCGCCGCCGCCACCCCCAATATTAGAGCCTATGATTTAGCTTATGGCTATGAGATTGCTACAGTAGTGCATCGTGGCCTTAAAGATATGTATGAAAAAGGGAAGGATGTTATATATTACTTAACTGTCGAAAACGAAAATTATATACACCCAGCCATAAAAGAAGGTGTAAGTGAAGATATCATCAAAGGGCTTTATAAAATCAAAGCTACAGACAAACCAACCATACGACTGCTTGGTAGTGGCCCCCTAATGGGAGAAACCCTTGCAGCCGCGGAACTATTAAAAAAAGACTGGGGCATAGAGCCTGGTATATGGAACGTTACCAGTTTCAGTGAATTGCGGCGGGACGCAGAAGAGACAGAGCGATGGAACCTGATTCATCCCGACAAGAAACCCAGGCAATCCCACCTAGAGATTAAGTTGAGCAAGCATAGCGTACCTACAGTTGTGTCTTCTGATTATGTAAAAATGGTATCTGAGCAAATTGGACCCTATGTTCCCGGGCCGTACTATGCTTTAGGCACGGACGGGTTTGGCCGCAGTGACACCCGGGAAAATCTCCGCCATTTCTTTGAAGTGGATCGTTATTATATTGTCCTCACTGCCATTCGAGCCCTTGCTTTAGATGGAAAACTGGATATGTCCAAAGCGGACGAAGTAATGAAGAAATATAATTTAAACCCGGAAAAACCGAGCCCCATAACGGTTTAAGAAAAAAGATGATTAAAGATATAATCCTTCCGGATTTAGGCGAAGGTATCGAAGGCGCTGAAGTCAGCGAAGTGGCCGTTGCTCCCGGTGACACCATTACAGCGGAAGACACCATCCTTGTTTTAGAATCGGATAAGGCCTCTATGGAAATTCCTGCAGAAGTTAACGGAACGGTCACAGAGATCGCTGTTGCTGCTGGAGATGAAGTGAAAACAGGGCAAATCCTTATTAAGATTGAAATTTCCGATTCCACTGACGCTATAGTGGAAGAGCCCGTTCTTTCCAAAGAAACAGACCAGATTGCAACATCCACTGAAAAAGAAAAACCCCCGGAGGCCACCCTGTATCCAGCCATAGAAGATACAAGCTCAACTGAGAATGTATTTGCTTCCCCCGGCGTCCGGCGGCTTGCCAGGGAACTAGGGATCAATCTTCAAATTATAAAAGGGTCGGGACCCAAAAGGCGCGTTACTAAAGATGACCTTAACGGCTATATAAAATTGCAAATGGCCATGTCTGCAGGATCAATTCCGGCGCCACAGCCTGTGATTGATTTTTCTCAATGGGGTGATGTTGAAGTCCAAAAACTTACCAAAATAAAACGAATCACTGGTGAGCGCCTTCAACAGGCATGGCAATTAATTCCCCACGTTACGCAGTTTGACGCAGCAGACATCACTGACTTGGATTCTCTAAGGAAAGAGGTGAAAAAAGCAGGTGCTGAAAAAGGCATCAAAGTAACCTTTTTGCCGTTTTTGATGAAAGCCTTGTCAGTCGTTTTAAAGGAAATGCCTGAGTTCAACAGTTCCTTGGACCACAACAACGAGAACTTAGTCTTAAAAAATTATTATCATTTAGGGGTCGCTGTTGATACACCGAGAGGGCTTACTGTTCCGGTAGTCCGGGATGTGGATCAAAAATCCGTATTTGAACTTTCGGATGAACTCATGGATTTGAGCTCTCGCGCCAGAGACAAAAAACTCAAACCCAATGAATTGAAAGGAGGAACGTTTACAATCTCAAGCTTGGGCGGAATTGGCGGCACAGGATTTTCACCCATTGTAAACCCCCCTGAGGTAGCCATCATGGGAGTCTCTCGTAGTGCATGGAAAGAAGTTTACGATAAAGTATCCAGAGAGTTTGTTGCAAAATTTATCATGCCGTTTTCATTGTCTTATGATCATAGGGTGATTGATGGTGCAGCCGCAGCTGCATTTACGTCAAGGTTTGCCGATGTATTATCAGACTTAGATCATTTTAAAGATTAGGGCCAATGGGAGAATTAAGGCAGACAGAGCTTGTTGTAATTGGTGCCGGTCCCGGCGGATATGCTGCGGCCTTCCGCGCCGCTGACTTAGGGAAACAGGTTCTGCTTATTGATCGCGATCCGGAATTGGGCGGCGTTTGTCTCAATCGTGGCTGTATTCCATCTAAAGCGTTGCTTCATATTTCCAAGGTTATGGATGAGGCAACGAAATTAGAAAAAATGGGCGTCAAATATGGTAAGCCGGAGATTGACATTGATCAGGTGCGAGACCATAAAAATAAAATTGTTTCCCAATTGAATAGCGGCATTGCCCAAATGGCCAATGCAAGAAAAGTGGAAACCATCCAGGGACTTGCTTCATTTGTATCCAACACAGAATTAAAAGTCCAAACTGATACAAACGATGTAACTATTACATTTGGCCAATGTATTATTGCTGGTGGTTCTACATCAGCCATGATTCCTGGTGTACCCACAGATCATCCTTCTGTAATAACATCTCGCACAGCCCTGGACCTAGAAGACATTCCTGAAAGATTATTAGTTGTTGGCGGTGGCGCTATTGGTCTTGAACTTGGACAGGTGTACGCTGCTCTTGGGACCAAAGTATCTGTCGTAGAATATTTACCCAACCTTCTTCCTGGTACAGATTCGGACCTAGTAAAACCACTACAGCGAAAACTAAAAAAACAGTGTGAAGCCATTCAGCTTTCATCAAAAGTGACAAAGGTTGAAGCCAACAAAGACGGAACCTTAACTGTCACGATCAAAAACGAAAAAGGGTCTAGCACAGAAGTATTCAATAAAGTATTGGTGTCTGTAGGACGAAAACCGAATACTGGTTTATTGAATATTGAAGCCACAGATGTTAAAGTGAATGATCGCGGCTTTATTCAGGTGGATGTGTACCAACGTACTTCAGAAAAAAATATTTTTGCAATCGGTGATATTGTAGGAGATCCTATGTTAGCCCATAAAGCAACCCATGAAGGAAAAGTTGCAGCGGAGGTGGCATCAGGTCATCCGGCAGCTTTCGATGTACGAGCCATTCCATCTGTGGTTTATACAGACCCGGAGGTGGCATGGGCAGGCCTAACAGAAACAAATGCAAAAGAAAACGAAATACCTTACGAAAAGGGAGAATTTCCCTGGTCAGCCAGCGGGAAAGCCATTGCCATGGGCGCCAATCAGGGCAAAACAAAAATTCTATTCGATCCGGAAACTAAACAGGTGCTAGGTGTAGGCATTGTTGGCCCTGGCGCAGGCGATATGATTTCTGAAGGTATGTTGGCAATTGAAATGGGGGCAGACGCAGAGGATATTGGCCTTACAGTGCATCCACACCCCACACTAAGCGAAACAGTAGGTTTGGCCGCAGAGGCGTTTACAGGGACAATTACAGACCTCTACTTACAGAAAAAGTGAAGAATTAATGTCATCATTAAAACATATTATTAAAGGTTTATTTTTCACTGTGTATTGTATTGCGACGCTTGTTTTAATACCATTATCGGCCCAAGAAAAAAATGATACCACCGCAGTTAAAACAGATACCACAGATACAAAAAAGACAATCTTAGAACTAACACGGTCTTCACGTAAGATAGAAGGGTTATTCACCTTTTTTCAAGATACGGTTAATGGATCTGTGCAAATGCTAATAGAGAAAAATCAACTTAATAAGGAATATATACATTTTGTTCATTCACTAGATGGTGTTGTAGATGTTGGCCATTTTCGTGGCGCATATAAGACGAGTAAAATTTTCGAAATCAGAAAATATTTTAACCGTCTAGAATTTGTGTCCATTAATACAGCTTATTATTTCGATCCAGAAAACCCATTAAGTCGCGCTGAGTCTGCGAATATAAACGCCGCTGTTTTAACTACCCTAGCGATTTCAGCGACTGATGATGAAACAGGTGCGATGCTCCTTAATGTCGACGATATGTTTCTTTCAGAGAGCTTATATCAGATCAAACCGGCCCCCAACCCCGAAGCAAAACCGGGCACCCGCTTCGCCCTAGGATCATTAAACAAGAAGAAATGTCAATATATAGCGCTGAATAATTACCCACTTAATTCAGACGTAGTAATAAAATACGTATATGATAACCCCACTCCAATGAATCGCGGTGGGCCGGGCATAACGGATCCTCGAGCGGTTCACATAGTGATTCAACACAGTTTTATTGCGGTGCCAGATAACGATTATAATCCGCGATACGACGACCCTAGAGTAGGATATTTCATGACGCAAGTCACCGATTTGACATCCACAAGCAACACCCCCTATCGCGACCTTATTCATCGCTGGAATTTGATCAAGAAAGAACCATCCGCACCTATTTCTGAGCCAGTAGAACCAATTGTTTTTTGGATAGAAAACACCACACCAACGGAGTTTCGTTCGGCAGTAAAGGAAGGTGTTTTGCGTTGGAACAGAGCATTTCGTTCCGCAGGATTTAAAAACGCAATTCAAGTGAGAATTCAACCTGATGTTGCAGGGTGGGACGCGGGGGATATTCGTTATAATGTGTTACGCTGGACCTCATCCCCAAAACCTCCGTTTGGTGGTTATGGCCCTAGTTTTGTAAACCCGAGATCCGGTCAGATATTGGGAGCAGACGTAATGCTAGAATTTGTTTATTTCACAAACCGAGTGAAGTATGATAAGCTATATGAAGATGTATATGAAAAACACGACTGGACAGAACACTGTTTCGCAGGAGAGTATTTATACCAGGCCAATCAATTTGGTTTTACATCAACAACAATTTCTGGCTATAGTGAAGAAGTTAAAAAACGAATCGTGCATGAATCTCTGATCAGGTTGGTGTTGCACGAAGTTGGTCACACTTTGGGCCTGAATCATAATTTTAAATCCAGTTACCTACACAATAATGAAATTGTACACAAAAAGGGCATTACGGAAGAGATGGGGTTGACCAGTTCCGTAATGGAATATCCTGGAATTAATATTGCCCCCCCCGAAATTGAACAAGGTGAATATTACACAACAACACCGGGCCCATACGATGTCTGGGCGATTGAATTTGGTTATTCCACAGCGCTAGAAAACAATGAACTGGAAGAAAGCAGGCTTAACACAATTTTGTCTCGGTCCACCTCTCCAAACCTGGCGTTTGGTAATGACGCAGACGACATGCGTGCGCCAGGAAAAGGCATTGATCCACAAGCCATGATTTATGATATGTCCAGTGATCCCATATCATATGCAAGCGACAGAGTTGAATTATCTAAATATTTATTGGATGATCTTGTTGTAAAATATTCTGATAGAGGGACATCTTACCAGGCACTACGTGACGCATTTGCTATTTTATTAAGGGAGCACGGCACAGCTTGTAGGGTTATATCTCGTCACATAGGCGGTGTATATGTAGATCGTGCATATGTTGGACAACGCGATTCAAGCACACCATTCAGAGTGGTGCCATATGACGAACAAAAAAGAGCACTTAATGCTTTAGACACGTATCTTTTTTCACCAACGGCTTTCAATTTCTCGCAATCAATTCTCATGCGCTTACAGTCTCAGCGCAGAGGGTTCAACCATATGTCACAAACCGAAGATCCGAAGATTCATGACCAGGTAATTGGGATGCAAAAAAACATTTTGAATCAACTGTTGCACCAAAACGTGTTAAAGCGCCTTACTGACAGCGGTCTTTATGGAAACAAATACAGCCTGGACAAATTTATGTCAGACCTTACTGCAGCCATATACAAGGATGATATGCGTGGCGATGTAAACACCTTTCGTCAAAACCTGCAGACCGAATACACCCAACGATTGATTAATGTCATGAAACCAGAAAAAACTAGCATTTACGGACACCATGCGCAAGCAGCAGCCTTTAAAAACCTGAACGATATCAAGAACTTTGTAAGAAAACAAACGGGTGTTTCGTCAGCAACAAAAACCCATAGAATGTATATAGACCATTTAGTACAAAAAGCACTTGATGGCGAATAAAATATTTTCCAAATAATAAATGGATGTTATTCTCATTGCTGCCATAACCGCGGATGGCTATATTGCCAGACACAGCAATGAAAAGGTAGACTGGTCCCTTGACTTACATTTGTTTAGAAAACAAACAATGGGTTATCCAGTGATAATGGGCTCTCAAACAGAAAAAACCTTAGCAATGGACCTTGATGGCCGCGAAACCATTGTTACACATAGGCACAATGATCCAGAAACAGTCCTTGACAAATTACACAGCGATAAATGTTTTATTATAGGAGGCGGTAGAACATATACGCGGTTTGCTTCATACCTGACTCATTTATATCTTACAATACATCCCCTAATTTTTGGTGGTGGCATTCCTCTCTTTCCCGATCTTGATGATGAGCTGGATCTTGTTTTTTTAAAAATGTTATCCGTGGACGGGGTAGAGGGGCTATACCAGTTCCAGTATAAAATTAATCACCCAAATTAATCGCAATATATTCTTTGACGTGTTCTTCTAGGATATCAAGCGGTACCGCACCGCTGCCCAGCACAGTATCATGAAATTCTCGTATATCAAATTTTTCACCTAATTTTTCTTCTGCTAAGGTGCGCAACTCTATAATACGCAATTCTCCTATTTTATATGCCAGCGCTTGACCGGGCCAAGCAATATAGCGATCGATCTCCACAACAATATCATTTTCAGTTTTCGCTGTGTTATCAGCTACAAATTTAATCGCCCGTTCCCGACTCCAACCAAAGGCGTGCATACCCGTATCAACCACCAACCGGCAAGCGCGCCACATTTCATAAGTTAGTTGACCAAATTTTGAATAAGGGTCCTTATAAAAACCCATTTCTTCGCCTAGTTTTTCAGCATACAATCCCCACCCTTCGCTGAAAGCAGTAAAGCCACCGTGTTTGCGAAATTCAGGTACACCTTCAAGTTCTTGTGATATTGATATTTGTAAATGATGACCAGGAACCGCCTCATGCAGGGACAGAGCTTCCATTTCATATTTTGGACGAGTGTCCAGCTTGTATGTGTTGGCCCAAAAATAACCAGGCCGGCCCGCCTTGAGTGATCCACTATAGTAATATGCAGTCGGTGATGCTGGTGCCTGAAAATCGGGTATTGGTTTGACGCCATAGGAAAGGCGTGGTAGCGTGCCAAAAAGCTTGGTTAATTCAGGATCGGCTTTTTTACAAATAGTTCTGTAGCCATCTAAGAGGTCTTCTGCATTATCGTAGTAAAAATCAGGATTTGTTCTTAGATAAGCAATAAACTCTTTAAATGAACCCGTAAACCCAGAATCTTTAATTACTTTTTCCATCTCTGAGCGGATACGAGTGACTTCACTTAGGCCAATAGAATGTATTTCAGACGGTGTTTTATTGGTGGTTGTATAATATTTAACCTTGAAGGCATAAAATTCATCACCCCGAGGGAGACCGCTGGCGCTGATATTTTCACGGGCCTTAGGTAAATACTCTTCAGCGAAGAACTCAAAAAGCTTCTTATAGGAAGTAAAAACATAGTCTTTAATACTTGATACTGCCAATTCTAGATAATTAGCACGAACTGAATCTGGTAAACTGCCAATGTTTTTTTCAAATGGTTCATAAAAGGGGCTGTTCTTTACATCGAACTGATACTGTACAGATATTTGATCGGGTACTTTTTGCAGCACGATTTTTGGTGGCGTTATATTTTCTTTAAGGCCTTCTCGCATTAAAGAAATGATTTGATCCACATATTCTGGAAACAATAACAGACGCGCAAGATAGTTATCGAAATCATCTTGGTTTCTAAATGGGGTTATGTCAACTAAGTTGGGAAAATTGATTTGTACACCACCCATCTGGTCAATGGGCATCAGATAGTCTTTGAACGGGTGCGCCGCAATGTTTCTTGTGATATATTTATGGAAAAGATCATAGTTTAGTTTATCACTGGGATCAAGCTTGTCCCGGCTGAGGTTTTCTAATTTGCGAATAATTGTTTGGTTTTTTTTGTGGCGCCGCAGGACTCCCGCCAAACTCATATCTGTCAGGCGATTATTGTATCGATAATCTCCCAAATAGGTTGCTCTTGTTGGGAATTCCTGTAAACCCCACTCCCAGACATCGTTAAATAAATTGTGAAGTTTTTCTGATTCAGTTTCTTGTTTAATCGAACAGCTGTTGAAAACAAGAAAAACAGTAACAATCAGTAGTGAATATATATGCCTCAAACGTACCGCTAGGTATATATTATTTTTTGGCCCGCATCTCTTTTACAATAGCAGATTTGATCTTACCTCTTAGTACTTTGTTATCTAAGGCGTTGATTTCGTCCATGTTACCATCAACCCCGGCCTTGACCAACCTTAAGATAAGCTGTTCTTCGTTCTCCTGCTCTGCGGAGCTTGTTTCTATTGGTGGTGCTGGTTCGGATGAAGCTTCTGGCATTGGCGGCCGCTCTAAAGCACCACGTTTAATTTTTACTAACATTGCCTTAGCCTTGCCTCGTATAACTCTATCTGGTACCGCATTCAGTTCCTCGTCGTTTCCATCTAAAGTTAAGTTTACAAGATATGCTATCTGTTCTTCCTGACCGCTAAACGGTGATACGCCTTTAGACTGTTGTTTTGTGGGAACTATAGTAGGCGCTTCGGATAATGCTTTTTGCAGGTGTTCCGGCAGGGTGCCGCCCTTACGTTTTGACTGTACTAAAGCTGCTTTAGCCAGGCCACGTGTCGGCTTATCGGGGATAGCATTTATCAGGTCCATATTGCCATCCAAGCCAGCCTGTGCTGCTTGAGCGATGGTAGCCTCCCGGCTTAGAGCTGGAGCCTGCGCTGCAGCACCGTTTTTTTCCTGTTTTTCTTCTTTGGTTGTTTCTTCGGGGATGAAGTAGCCAAGATTCTCCAGAATTTTTGATTTTTTGTTTGTAAAACCCCATAAGGATAAAAACGAAAATAGCCCCGAGCTTGTTCTCTGGCACGTTACAGCTGTTCCATAAGATCGTGGTTCCAAAGCGAAAACAACATATTCCCGAAAGAAAGGATTATATTTTAAATCGAATGAAATTTCTTTGTTTTCGTCGACTACAACTACTCTACTAGGATAAAATGGCGACCAGCTGTTTGGTCGTAATAATAATCTGGTGCCCGGCACTGGCGGGAATTGATCAAACGAAAATTGATGGACATAGCGTTGGGTATTTACATCAGGTAACAGCCGGGAAATTTGTGGAAACCACGATGAATAACCCTCCAAGGCAATTAAGGTTTTCCATACAGCTGTTGGTGTGGATGAATATTCATGACTGATACTAGATTCAGCATAGAACGGCTTATAAAATGATCTAATATGACTTTTCGTTTCATGGCCGCTACTTGTATCCCAGATAAATAGCACCAAAACGATCAGTACAGCAATTGTCGCTATAGTTAATAACATTTTTTTAGATTATAGGCAGGATTTTACGGTTTATACCTGAATATTGGAACAACCACACCCCGCTTATTGTAAATATTTTTCTTATTAATCTTGTCTCCATCTGGAAACCAACCTAAAATAGATCAATACAATAATTTTCTAAATTAAAATACAACATGCCTAGTTCTAAAAAGAAGATTTTTGGAAGATATTTTGTTAGTGTTCTTGTCCTGCTTATTATTGCACTAAGGATTTATCTGCACCACCCACTTCCCCAGTATAGTGGTGAAAAAACCTTACCCGGCATTTCAACACCGGTTCATATATATACAGATTCCTACGGCGTGCCACATGTTTTTGCTGAGAACGAATCAGATTTATTTTATGCAGCTGGATATATATCTGCTCGTGATCGTCTTTTTCAAATGTCTTTAGTTGCTTCGGCAAGCCGGGGTGAACTTGGAAAACTTTTTGGTGATAAATTTATTAAAGAGGATGTCTATTT
>CAJWGZ010000025.1 GCA_913041075.1 uncultured Fidelibacterota bacterium
GCATTAAAAAGGGTAGATTTACCCACATTGGGCAAACCAATTATTCCGCAACGTAAAGCCATAGATTAGAATGACTGAAAGTGATTAAAAAGAATCTAATGCAGGATCCATACCACTGCCCCACACCAGTTTTTCTAATAAGTCAACCTGTAGATCTTTTACTTTCAATATAGCATATCCTCAAGCATTCAGGCATGACCGGGTAGTTCTAAAAATGACATTTAAAAAACCATTGTTCTTTAACTATATCCAGCAGTTCTTGTTTAGTGTAAGAGGACTTATTATCCATAGTTGCTTCCCAATTTCACGCGGAATTTATGCATGAAACCTGGTTTCCATATTACTCTTTTGTGTTCATCATTTGTGCAGGTCTTAGTCTTGTCTAAATTCACTCTAATAAAACGGGAGTTATAATGTCTGATTGGGTATTGATATTAGGATGTTCAACGGGCCATGGCGGTGCCACTGCAAAACGTTTAGCTAAAGATGGTTATGGTATTATTGGTTTTCACTTTGATCGTGGTGATATTAAAAAAGAGGCTGAGTCGCTAAAACAAAAGATTTCCAGTATTAATAATGGTAAAGTTCATTTTTGGAATATCAATGCAGCCTCTGTTGAAACAATGGATGAATACATACCTAAAATAGCCGAAATAACAGGCGGTAATCCGGTGAAATTATTACTGCACTCTATTGCCTTTGGGACTACAACGAACTTTTTTTCTGATAAACCAGTTACTCAAAAACAAATGGACATGACTGTCCACGTCATGGGCAATTCCTTACTGTACTGGACGCAAAAATTATTTAACGAGGATTTGCTTGGAGAGGGCTCTCGTGTGGTAGGTCTGACCAGTGAGGGCAATTATGTAGCCATGGATGGATATGGCCCAGTGAGTGTAGCTAAAGTAGCTATGGAAGCGATAATACGACAGATTGGGTGGGAATTGGGTAAATACGGTATTACAGCCAACGCCGTACAGGCAGGTGTTACACCTACGCGTGCGCTTACAAAGATAACTGAGGACTGGGAAGAATGGGTTGAAAAGACAAAAATACGTAATCCTATGCAGCGCACCACTACGCCAGA
Source organism: uncultured Fidelibacterota bacterium (assembly GCA_913041075.1). Lineage (GTDB taxonomy): Bacteria > Fidelibacterota > Marinisomatia > Marinisomatales > TCS55. The sequence goes on from CAJWGZ010000025.1 coordinate 1,091, forward strand.
AGATATTGCCAACACCATATCATTACTGTTGCGTTCTGAAGCAGATTTTATCAATTGTTCAATTATTTACTGTGATGGCGGAGAGCACCGCTCCGGCTCTTTTTAATACGATTATATTTATCTAGGAAATTAAGCCTAGGAAGGCTCAGAATTATTACTCAGCATTATCTGCTTGCGGATCAGTCTTATCAGTTCGTGTGTATCGGTATTTGGTTGTAACTGAAAACTGGACTCCGCAGCGTCTAAAGCAAAATCCCACCAGCCTTTTTTTGTATACATTAGTGCCAGATTATAATGCGCTGTGGTAAGATTCTCGTATTCTTCCCGAGTTAATCTTTGAAGAGACGGAGGATACAGACGAATAACTTCACGATATTCCGTTATTGCTTCATCATATAATCCCTTGGTATTATACCATTTTCCTAGTTCTAAATGTCTACCGGGATTATCCTTGCTGCAACCGGTTAAAACCAGTACAAGGGCCGAGAGAAGTATGGTTTGGTATGATATAAGTCTAAACATTAGTGTTTGACTACGTTGGAATTTCTACTTTGCACGATTCGAAATGCAAGGAAAAATATATTAACTAATTGTTTGGGCTATCGGCTGGTGATCTAAATGGTGTTTGGGGTCTTTAACTCTGAATATAAGAAGTAGTATCCCGATGACTAAGAAAATACCGATGCCAGTTAATATTGTCTCGGTGTTGATTATTCCACTCATACCGCCGACAATTATGATGGCCAAAAATGTGAAAGGGGCCAAGCATGTGTCCGTGAGGGCCATGTAAATTTTATTATCTCCTCTCCGAGCAAAGTCATATATCAAATTCATTGCTGATGGCATAAATGACCCCAATCCAAATCCAAGAAATACAAAGATAGTATATACAAATAACATATTTGTTGCTAATAATGCCGTAATAACCGCAGCAAGGTAGGAAAAAAATGATAACATTATTCCAGTTTTGTGTCCATAACGATCGCCTATCCAGCCAGCTAAAAAACTGCCGATACCTGACGTTACTACATTGATAATAATAAAAATACCGGCCTCGCTTGCATCAAAACCAAACTTATTCTGCGTATATATTACGTAAAGACTTATTGCAGGATAGTTAGCTGTAAGAAAAATTCTCGCAAGGAGATAATTGCGAAAATTGGTATTTGTTTTTATAATAGATTTTGTTTCTGCAATTAAATCAGCTATTGTTCTTTCTTTGCGATTTGTTATTGGTGTGTTTATGCGGTATCCTATAAATAGAACCGTACCTATTGTAATACATCCGAAAAAAATTAAAAATCCCCAACCAAAATTTTGCGGAAATGGAATATTACTGTTTAGTATTGATCGAACAGCAAACCCACCGATAAAACCGCCAATACTATTCCATGCGAAAGAAATACCTAAATATGCACCGCGTTTTTTCTTGGAAAATGTATGATGTAAAAATTCTGTCCATATGGGAATAATTATACCGATACCAAGACCATAGAATATGAAGCACGTATAATAAAATACCCAGGCATATGGTCCAGTAGGTGCAATAAATGCAAAAATGAATCCCGCACAAAATATAGGCGGTAACGCAAACATATGTGCACCAATAACGGCGCGTTTTATATCAATGATATTCCTTCCAACAATAGCAGTAAATAGTTGCGGAAATGCAACTAAAATTGACCATAATCCTGCAACAGATAAACTAATTCCTTGTGGTGCACCTAGTTGTTTTAAAAATAGCGGTATTATCGCATAAAGTGTATGAAAGGCAATACCAAAGCCCCAGCTGAATTCATGAAGACAATTTAATTTTAGATTATGGTGATCATCTTTAATGGATACCTTAGGCATACTGGTTTTTAATTATCTTTTGACAAATATATCATTGAAGATAATAATAGCACTGCCCCAAATAATTGAGCTGGTTCCAGGCTCCGCCCGCGGTAGAACCAATCAATACACATGGCAGAAAATGGCCAAAATAATTCATATAGCGTTGCGTGCGAAGCAGGAAGACGATTTAATCCATAGTAATAAATAAATAGTGCTACAGCTCCAGTTGAGCAGGTAATCACCAATAATATTTTCCACTGCATAATGGTTAGTTCCGTAACCATTTCTATATCATTTGAGGCAACAATTACTGCCATACATACAAGTGCTGTTATTGTTAGTCTAAGAGAAGTAATTAGTTGAAATGAAATATGTTTAAGGGCGTGTTTTCCTAATACGGTTGAGCTACCCCAACTGAAAGCCGCCAGTAATGCCAATAACGCTGCAATGATCATTCTATCATTCCAATCTGCAATTGGTTGTAATCCAAATGTCACTAAGAAACTGCCAAAAATGGCTGTAACAGCTAATACTAAGAACTTTTTAGACAAAGGTTCCTTAAGAATCACTGCTGCTAAAGTGATTGCAAATAGTGGCTGCAACTTTTGCAATAACACAACTACGGATAGATTTATATAACTCACATAACTAAGGGCGCTCGTGTAGAAAAAAGTACCTAACATACCACCACAAATACTTATCCAAAGTACTGATATCCAGGTTCTCTGCCCCAGCTTTAAGATTTCTTGCCAACCCTTAATAAGAAATGGAATAAATATTACCGCACCAATTACATGTTCAATACTTATTATGAGAAAAGGGGGAACATTATATAGCATTTGTCTTAGTAACCCATCAAAACTCCATAGGATTGCCGCAGAAATGACGGCCAGTTGTGGTAATGCTCGTCTCCTCATGAAAATAAACTAAACGTGATATTACAATTGTTGGTCTAAGCTGAGCCGCCCAAACCTGATATTTGGGACGTTTCTACTCCGAAGGAACCTGCAGCTATTTTCCACATTTTTGATTCTTCCGTATTAAAAACAAAATTGTATGATGTAGATTGCATGAGCCAATCACCGTTTTCAATTTCTCGCTCTAATTGACCTGCTTCCCATCCTGCGTGCCCAAGCATTAATTTATATTGTTCTGGGCCATTACCATCAGCAATATCCTGTAAAATTTTACGACTACTGGTGATGGAATATTCGTCCGATATTTTCATGCTATCTTCACTGGTATAAGAACTACTATGTACTACAATGCCACGTTCGATTAGTACCGGTCCGCCAAAATATACCTTTGGAATAATTTTGATTATTTCATCTTGATCTTCTGGGAGTTTTTGAAATAATACCCTCAATTCTGGCTTTTCAAACGGTTTGTTTATAATTAACCCCAGCGCACCATCATTGCTGTGTTCGCAAATCAAGACTATGCCCTGACCAAAATATGGGTCCTGCAAATGAGGCATGGATATCAATATATGGTTTTTTAGCGAACTCATATTGCAATGTAATCCATAATCTTTATCGCTGGCAATATTGTTTTATAACGCTAAAAAGGGTTGTAGGGTGAAGAGCAAATCGAAATTTGATCTGAATATTAACTGCATTAAATTTCGCGATGGTCTTGAAATTAATGGAATTATAATATTCTTACCCGATTTACACTATAAACTGAGTAAAAAACACATCTATGAAATCATCTGATAGTATTGTATTAAAAGGTGTCCGGCAGCACAATTTGAAAAATATAGATTTAGATATTCCTCGTGATAAACTTGTTGTAATCACTGGTTTGTCGGGTTCTGGTAAATCTTCTCTTGCGTTTGATACTATTTATGCTGAAGGACAACGACGGTATGTGGAATCTCTTTCATCATACGCCCGGCAATTCCTTGGATTGATGGAAAAACCTGATATGGATTACATAGAGGGACTCTCTCCAGCAATTTCAATTGGACAGAAGGCAACTGCACGAAACCCTAGGTCAACTGTAGGGACGGTCACGGAAGTACATGATTATTTACGATTGCTATTTGCGCATGTAGGCAAACCACATTGTTGGATATGTGCTAGGCCAATTGTAAGTCAGACTGTACAGCAAATAGTTGACACAGTTTGCAAGTTTGATCGAAATACACGGATTTATGTATTAGCACCCGTAGTCAGAAGTAGAAAGGGAGGGCATAAGGGTGTATTTTCTGAAATTCGACGGGAAGGATATTTACGTGCCAGAGTCGATGGCAAACTGTACCAGGTTGAGGATAAGATTATTCTCAATAAAAATCAAATTCATGATATAGAGGTTGTAGTTGATAGATTGGTCTTAAAAGGAGATTATAAAGAGCGGTTAACAGAATCTATCGAGTTGGCTCTTAAAGTTGGATCAGGTGCAATCATCATACACAATTTGAATGGTACAGACCATCTGTTTAGCGAACATTTTGGTTGTCCTGATCACCCCGAAGCATCATTGGATGAACTAACCCCACGCATGTTTTCATTTAATTCCCCCTATGGTGCATGTGATCATTGTGATGGATTAGGTGCACAAATGAATATTGATCCAAATTTAGTAGTGCCGGATAAATCGAAATCGTTGATTCAGGGCGCAATTGTTCCATTGGGTGAGCAGCCACGGGGTAACTGGTATGGTGGCATTTTGAAGAGTCTTGCCAAACACTACCAATTCAATTTTACAACACCATGGATTAAGATTGATACTAAGATTCGTGAAATCCTATTATTTGGTACTGGCAAACAGACCCTTACCATGAATTATACTTCTAAACGTTGGTCAGGTACATATACTGGAGGCTGGGAAGGCGCTGTCGCAAATTTAGAACGGCGTTATGGACAGACAAAATCTGCCCACATTCGTAAATGGATAGAACAATTCATGAGTATGAGCCCTTGTCCAAAGTGTAATGCTACCAGACTACGCGAGGAAAGTCGAGCTGTAATGGTTGGCGGATGTAATCTAGGCACCATATCTGCAATGACAATTAAGGATGGGAAGAAGTTTTTTAAGAATTTGAAATTGAGTGCTACAGACACAAAGATCGCTGCCCAAATATTGAAGGAAATTAATAGTCGTCTAGGGTTTTTAGTGGATGTTGGTTTAGAATATTTAACCCTAGATCGATCAGCCACAACATTGTCTGGTGGAGAAGCCCAACGTATCAGACTTGCAACACAAATAGGATCACAATTAATGGGGGTACTCTACATATTAGATGAACCTTCGATAGGGTTACATCCTCGCGATAATAATCGCTTATTAAATACGTTAAAAAAACTACGGGATCTTGGAAATTCAGTTCTAGTGGTTGAACATGACCGCGAAACAATGGAAGCTGCTGACCATATCATTGATCTGGGACCAGGAGCCGGCGAACATGGTGGTGACGTAGTTTATTCTGGTAAACCTGAAGGATTAGTAGATTGTTCCAGCTCGTTAACAGGACTGTATTTATCAGGAAATTGCAAAATATCAATACCTGAGGTCCGTCGCAATGGTAATATGAAGTCTTTATTCTTAAGGGGAGCAGCTGGGAATAATTTGCGTGAAATTGATGTGGAATTCCCGCTTGGAAAATTGGTATTGATTACCGGGGTATCTGGTAGTGGAAAAAGTACATTGATCAATGAAACTCTTTATCCAGCGGTTGCAAAACAATTGAACGGAGCGCGAAAATATCCGTTGGCTTACCAGTCAGTTGAAGGAATTGAATACATAGATAAAATAGTGAATATTGATCAAAAACCAATTGGTCGGACTCCGCGTTCTAATCCAGCCACCTATACCGGTGTGTTCACATTTATACGTGATCTATTTTCGCAACTGCCAGAATCTAAGATTCGTGGCTACAAGCCTGGCCGTTTTTCATTTAATGTTAAAGGCGGACGTTGTGAGTCTTGCGGTGGAGATGGACTAATTAAAATTGAGATGAATTTTTTACCTGATGTATATGTGACTTGTGAAGTATGTAAAGGTGCCCGCTATAATAGAGAAACGTTGCAAATAAAGTACAAAGGTAAAAATATTGAAGATGTTTTGAATATGCCGGTTGAAGTAGCGCAGGAATTTTTTGAAAATATTCCCTCCGTTAAGAAAAAATTGATCACTTTGTGCAAGGTAGGTTTGGGTTATATACGATTAGGCCAACAAGCAACAACACTATCAGGTGGAGAAGCCCAGCGTGTAAAGTTAGCAACGGAATTGTCAAAAGCTGCAAAAGACCATACAGTATATATCCTCGATGAACCTACTACAGGATTACATTTTGAAGATATTAAAATGTTGATGTCCGTACTTCAGCGATTAGTGGATAAAGGACATACTGTTATAGTCATCGAGCACAACTTAGATGTAATAAAGTGCGCTGATTGGATTATTGATTTAGGACCAGAAGGCGGTAGTAATGGAGGAACAGTTCTAGCAAGCGGTATACCAGAAAAAATAATTAAGGTTAAAAAATCTTTTACTGGGCAGTTTTTACAGAAAGTACTTTAGAAATTTATAAAGTGGGAAACATTCAGTGGCTTACAATTATTAAGTACTCCCTTGGTGACCCCCCTATCCATTTATTATCTTTAGTGCCCGTGTTTGAGAATATTTTTTGTTTTTCCTCTAAGATTCAATGACTGAAATCCATATTACAGACCCTACCCCCATTGAAGATGATATAATCATCGAACGATCTCTACGCCCTTCTCATTTTGATGATTTTGTTGGTCAGAGTGATGTTGTGGAGAATTTGAAGTTATATATTGATGCTGCCAACAAACGGGATGAGGCACTTGATCATGTTTTATTATTTGGGCCTCCTGGCCTCGGTAAAACAACATTAGCAAACATTATTTCAAAGGAATTGAACGTTAATCTTAAGCAATCTTCGGGTCCAGTGATTGACCGCGCTGGTGACCTTGCTGGAATGTTGACAAATATTCAAGGAAAAGACGTGTTTTTTATCGATGAGATTCACAGGTTAAATAGTGTAGTAGAAGAATACATGTATTCAGCTATGGAAGATTTTCAGTTGGAAATTATGATTGATAGTGGTCCCAGTGCTCGTAGTGTGCAATTGAATATTGAACCATTTACTCTTATTGGCGCTACCACGCGATTGGGTAATTTGACATCGCCTCTTAGAGATCGATTCGGAGTTGTTCTGCGCGTTAACTTTTATGACCCGGAAGATTTGTTTCAGATCATTAATCGATCAGCTGAAATTTTAAAAGTTGATATTGACAAAGAAGGTGCGACAGAATTAGCTGGTCGTTCAAGAGGAACCCCAAGGATTGCGAACCGTATATTGAGGCGCACACGAGATTATGCCCAAGTCAAAGCAAATGGTTTAATAACAAAAAGAGTGGCTCAGGAATCACTTAAATCATTGGGTGTTGATCACTATGGACTGGACGGTATGGACCGACAAATTTTGAAAACATTAATTGATAAATTTGATGGTGGCCCAGTGGGCGTAAGTTCATTGGCTGTAGCAATAAGTGAAGATACAACCACTATAGAAGATGTTTATGAACCATATCTGATAAAGGAAGGATTTATTCAACGGACCCCAAGAGGCCGTATTGCGCAAGAAAAAGCATATAAAATCTTGGGTAAAGCATTTAACCCAACTAAACAGACAGGATTATTTTAATGATACAAAAAAAGAAAAAATATAAACTGGTTGATTTTGATTACCCGCTGCCGCTCAAATTTATTGCTCAGTATCCGTCCCAGCGTCGTGATTTGGCAAAAATGATGGTTGTACATCGTGATACAGGCGAGATTGAGCATAAAAAATTCTCAAATCTGCCAAATTATTTCAGAAAGAATGATTTGTTTCTCATGAACAATACAAAAGTTTTTCCAGCACGATTATTTGCAAACAAAGATCGTACTGATGCTCAGGTAGAAGTATTTTTACTTCGCGAATTGGAAAACGATCTTTGGGAGGTAATGGTTCGACCTGCTCGAAAAGTAAGAATTGGCAATAAACTTATGTTTACAAAAAATGTTTATTGTGATGTTATTGATAATACTATTTCCGGCGGCCGCGTTGTCAGGTTTGAATATGATGGTGAAGATATATATGGTATTATAGATCGTATTGGTCAATCGCCCCTTCCACCCTACATTAAAAGAAATGCGGAACCGTCTGATAAGGTGAGGTATCAAACCGTATATGCTGAACGTCGCGGTGCTGTTGCTGCGCCGACGGCTGGCCTTCATTTTACTGACGGACTTATCAAAAGGCTCAAAGATAAAGAAATAAAAATTGAGTATACTACTTTACATATAGGCTTAGGTACGTTTCGCCCCGTACAAGTGGAGGATCTCAACCGCCATCAAATGGATTCTGAATACTTTGAGGTGTCGCCGGTGACTGCTTTAGCTATAAATGAGGTCAAAAAGAAAAAGCGTAAAGTAGTGGCTGTAGGCACATCTGTAGTACGTTCAATAGAAACTGTAGTTGTGTCTGGATTCCAAGTGACACCAAAAAGAGGTTGGACAGACAAATTTATTTATCCACCATATGATTTTAAAATGGTAGATGCATTAATTACCAATTTTCATCAACCAAAAAGCACATTGTTAATGATGGTTTCTGCTTTCGCTACAAGGAAATTGATTATGAAGGCCTATCGCGAAGCAAAAAAACATGATTATCGCTTTCTCAGTTACGGTGATGCAATGCTTATTCTCTAATGTGTAATTCACCATTGAAAGTAGGTGCAGTTGTTCCTTCAGCAGGGCGAGGAGAACGCTTTGGCAAAAAAAAGCAGTTCAAACTGCTGGGCCGGCGCCCACTCCTTTTTCATACATTAACTTCATTCCTGGAATGTGATGATATTGCTGAGATCGTAGTGGTAGTTCCGGAAGTAGACTTGGAAATGATATCCCGGGAGCTGGCCTCCTTTACATCTATAAAACCAGTTAAAACAGTGGCTGGCGGGGCACGGCGCCAGGATTCCGTATTGAATGGCTGTCTGGCATTATCTGAAAACGTAGAGATCATTGCGGTTCACGATGCCGCACGCCCCTTTGTAACACCGGAACTTATTTCTGCTACCATTGCTGGTTGTAATGAAGCAGACGGCTGCATTGCTGCACTTCCTTCGAAAGACACAGTAAAGGAAGTGTCGGAGAACAACATTCACAGGACAATAGATCGTGATAGTATTTGGTTAGCACAGACACCCCAAACCTTTCATAAAGATATATTGATTAATGCACTCCAGCAGGATATGGTAGCAACCGATGAAGCATCTATGGTGGAAGCAACAGGAGGGACGGTGGTGGTAACAGAAGGGTTTGCAGGTAATTTTAAGATCACTACCAGCGAGGACTGGCAACTGGCGGAAAATATTATAAATGATTAAATCAGGCATAGGATACGACGTTCATTCTCTGGCTAAAGGGGAAGAGCTCATTATTGGCGGAGTTAAGATCAACAGTCCCTGGGGTTCTGTCGGTCATTCTGATGGGGATGTATTACTGCACGCCATTGTGGATGCATTGTTGGGGGCAGCAAAATTGGGTGACATTGGTATGCATTTTACCAGCTCAGATGAACGTTGGAAGGGCAAGGAAAGTATTTATTTTCTGGATCACGCAGCGCTCCTCGTCCGGGAGAAAGGCTTTGAGATTGACTATGTAGACAGTACTGTTATTTTGGAAGAGCCCAAACTTGCTGACATAATCCCAGAAATGGTTTATAAAGTTTCCTACACCCTCCAGATCGATGAAGCGGCTGTATCCATCAAGGCCACCACCACAGATAAAATGGGCTTCATTGGCCGAGGTGAAGGTGTTGGCGCAATGGCCATTGCAACCATCTCCAAATAATTTTTATGAACTCAATCACACTTAAGTCGCATGCCAAGGTGAATATTGGCCTGCGGGTGTTGGATCAACGTGAAGATGGTTATCATAACATCCATACCATTTTCCAGGAATTGGCTTTTCATGATACTGTTACTATTTCCAAAACGGATGATGGCTATGAGCTTTCATCAAACGACGAAAATTTTCCCACGGACTCTTCCAATACCTGTTCCAAAGCCTATGTGGCAGTTAAAGTTCACTGTCCTGATGTTGCAGGAATAAAGATCCATGTAAAAAAAGAAATCCCTCAAGGATCGGGATTAGGCGGTGGTTCCAGTAATGGCGCAACAACACTGAAGGGGATGAATGAATTATATGGACTTGGTTTATCTAATGATGAACTGACAGAACTATCTTTACAAGTGGGGGCAGATGTGCCCTTTTTTATTCATGGCGGTACGCAACTTGGTGAAGGAATTGGTGAACAATTAACCCAATTAGATATAGAATTACCACAGTCAATATTGGTAATAATACCTGGCATGCATATCAGTACAAAATGGGCCTATTCTCGATTGAGAAAAAAGTTGGAAACGGGAGGCAAGGCACCTAATTTTGCCGGCCTTATTGAAAGGAGTGAAATACCCTTTCAGTTTTTTGAGAATGATTTCGAAAAAATCGTTTTTTCGACATATCCAGAGATTGGATTGATTAAAGATCAATTGCTTGCTAATAAAGCACGATTTGCCAGTCTGTCGGGGAGTGGCTCGGCTGTGTTCGGATTGTTTGACGATGACGCAGATGCTAAATCCGCTGAGTTACTTTTTTCCGCATCTAATAAGACGATGCTTACCCGAACCCTTATACGGTAAATATAATTCCTGGATAATTGACAAACTTGGGGTGTCGTCTAATGGTAGGACACCGGGTTTTGGTCCCGGCAGTCGGGGTTCGACTCCCTGCGCCCCAGCAATGATTGAAAATCATTAAAAAAGGTGCATTGATATGCAAAATACACTGAAAATTTTTAGCGGTCGTAGTAACCTGACCCTGGCTCAAGGAATTGTGGATGTTTTGGGCATGGATCTTGGTGATCTGACAATCCGTACGTTCGCTGATGGAGAACTATGGGTAAAGTACGAGGAGAACATTCGTGGCCAGGATGTATTCATCATTCAATCCACTAATGAACCTGCTGATAACTTGATAGAACTATTTCTATTACTGGATGCAGCTGTTCGGGCATCCGCACAAAGGGTTACGGCAGTAATTCCTTACTTTGGTTATGGGCGGCAGGACAGAAAAGATCAACCGCGTGTACCTATTTCATCCCGCGTGATGGTAGATATCATTACAACCACAGGTGCAGATAGAATCATCAGCATGGATCTGCACTCTACCCAGATCCAGGGATTTGCTTCAATACCATTTGATCACCTTTACAGTCGCATGGTGTTAATGGATACATTAAGAAAATTGGATTTTAGCCCAGATAATTGTACTGTTTTGGCTCCGGATGTAGGATCTGCTGCTATGGGACAGTCATATGCTAGGAGTTTGGGGGTTCATTTTGCTCTTATTGATAAACGTCGTTACGCTCCGAATAAAGCTGAGGTCAGTCATCTGATCGGTGATTTGGAAGGGAAGGACGTTTTGATCATCGATGATATGATTGATACAGCTGGCACTACGGTTTCAGCTGCTCAGGCCGCCATGGATAAAGGGGCAAAATCAGTTACAGCTGCAGCTACACATGGTGTACTGTCTGATCCAGCTATAGATCGTTTAAAAGAGGCGCCGATAAAAGAATTAATTATTACAGATACAATTTCCGTAAAAAAAGAAAAACAACTACCGAATATGAAAATTGTTTCAGTGGCTAATGTTTTTGCTGAGGCAATTAAAAGGATACATAATGGTGAATCAGTCAGTGCATTGTTCGACTTATAAAAAGGAAAAATATTATGGCACAAGAATATGAACAAATATACGTTGGAGAAAGAACCCATAAGGGTAAGTCAAAGATTCGCGCTCTCAGGAGAGATGGTAAAATCCCGGGAGTATATTACTATCACGGAGAAGAAAATGTTAATCTAGAGATTGATAAGAAAAATTTATATCATGCACTGAGCACTGGCCAGCATGTATTTGAAGTTACCATGACTGGCGAGACCCAATATGTTATGATTAAAGCAATACAGTACCATCCAGTAACAGATGAAGTAATGCATGTTGATCTTATGCGCGTCAGGCGATCGGAGAAAATGACATTTACCATTCCAATCGTATTGCAAGGAGAGGCTATAGGTGTGCAGGAAGGCGGTGTTTTAAGTCAGATTTTAACAGCTATCGATATTAACTGCTTACCAACTAATGTACCGGAAAGTATTAATGTGGATATTTCTGATCTAGAATTAAACAGTACTATCTCTGTTATTAATATTACGGATATACCTGATGATGTAGAAATCGTTACAAGTGAAGAATCTACTGTTGCTACCATTACACCACCGAAGGAAGAAGAAGAACCGGTTATTGAAGAGGATGAAGAACTTGCTGAAGGTGAAGAACTTGCTGAAGGTGAAGAAC
>CAJWGZ010000026.1 GCA_913041075.1 uncultured Fidelibacterota bacterium
TGGGACGTTGATACAGAGATCGAACAGTTGGGTAATGAAAGTATTGCTTTTGATGCACCTTTTGATTCCACACTGCAGGTATACTTTACGGACACGCTCTTCATTGATACTGAGGACATTGAAGGTAATGATGCCAGCAATACGCTGGAAATGTATGAAATTGGGGATACTGTGCTAGTACGTTCAGCTGATCCTGATTCAAATAAAGGCTGGATTGGCGTGCTCAATTCAACAAATCAGGTAGGTGGTATATTTGTTTTTGGTGTACAGAGCTTGGGTCAATTTTTTGAAAATGGATTTTCTCCCGGGGAAGAAGTGACTTTAGCATTCCAGGGTGGTTTGGATAATTCCGTACCATTTAACAATTTTGCCAACTATCACAACCACCTCAATGATGGTTCCAGTGTATGTCAATCCAGTGGTTTTCATCATTTTGACTTCGAACCGACAAATAATTCACCGGATATTCTACCACCAACAACATTTTTTACAGATTTTGCAGTTATTTACGTAAAAGGTGGGCAGGTAAGGGTTCGAGGTACAGTTGATGGAAAATTTAGTATTGTAACAGATAACTTTACAGAATATAGACGCCACGATGATATTTCCATAGTTGACCGGGTGTGGGGAAATATTTGGCTGATGGATGATATCCTTTACGATGATTCCAATTCAATTACAGGAGAAATTGTATATGGCACAAAAAATCGGTTAGGTCTTATATCCGGGGCGAACATAATTATTGCAAATACCATGGAAAATGGAGGCAAAAACCAAGCCAATGGTTCCGATATTATAATTAATGGTGCCCTATTAGCGATGAATGATTCCTTTGTGGCTCACTATTGGCAAAATTCCATTAGTAACAATTCACTTAATGGTCCTGAATTCTCTAATCCTTTGAATTCGAAGGGTGATGGACGAGGACCGTTTCGTAATCCTTCCTCTGCATTACCACAGGTGACAGGCAATAGTGATATCAGAGGTCAAATGATACTCTGGGGATCCGTCACCCAGAATAAGCGCGGTTATATGAAGAGGAATGCACCAGGTCCATATCCGGTATCTCCGGGTATTGGTTATGATAAAGATTACCATTACGATTACAATTTTAGCGATTTTGGTCCTCCGCCAATGTATCCTACGAGCAGTAGTTCATCTGGTGGAGCAATTTTGATCATAAAGTCTTATGGTGAAGTTGATCAACTAACATTAAAGGAATTTTCTGAATGATTCTTGGCCTAGACATTGGTAGACAGTTTGTAAAAGCTGTGCTGTTGGAGAAAACAAGGGGTGGCACCAAGGTCCTCAACACCGGTATTCGTCTTGTCCCGGAGCAACACAAAGCCTATGATCCGGAATTGATTGGTAAACCATTGTGGGTGATGGCGGTAAAGGAATTAATGCGGGAAATGAAAATTAATCCTAAGCGTGTTAAGAATTTGGTCACAGGTTTAAATGGTACAAATGTAAGTGTAAAGCAAATCACGACCATGGACATGCCAGAGGACGAATTGTTCTCATCTATGACCTTCGAGGCCCGCAAGCACATACCTATGGATGGATCGGACGCAATCATTGATTTCCAGGTTTTTGGACCGAATCCAAAAGAAGTGGATAAAATTGACGTAGGACTGGTTGCTTGCACAAAAAAAGTGTCTAATGCTCATATAGATTTGCTTAAAGAGGTTGGGTTTACACCTGGAATAGTTGATGCCGATCCCATTGCCATAACAAATGCTTTTGGCAACGCTAATGAATTTCCGGAAGAAGGTGCAATCGTTTTACTGGATATTGGATCTGTTTCTTCTTCGCTAGTAGTGTGGGGCAGAAAAGACCAATTCTTTACCAGAGATATTCCTATTGGTGGATATCATTTTATTTCGGACTTATCTGAGAAACGTGATATCGATTATATAGCTGCCGAGGATGAAATAATGAAAAACGGCATCAGCAGCTTTCAAAATGGTGCGAGTACTGATCTTAGCGATATCGCAGTTGCTGAAAGGAATGTTTTTGATAACCTGGTTGAGGATTTACGAAGATCGCTACGGTATTATGCCAAAACCACCAATCAGAGTTTTTTCACTAAAATAATGTTGAGTGGTGGAGGATCTTCCACCCACGGTCTTCAGGGAATGATTGAGAACAAGCTTAGCTTGAGTACAGTTCTATTTGATCCGTTCCAAACACTGGCCGGTTATGAAAACCTTGAATTATCCAATCCTAATCAATATGCGGTCGCCACTGGTTTAGCGATAAGAGGAGGCTTGGGTAAATGAAGAAATTCATCATAATAAATCTTAACCAGACAGATAGTAAAGAAGCCAAAACAGCTCGCTGGAAAGAACGTGGCCGCTGGATGGTATTTACTGTAATATTGTTAAGCCTGATTTTCGCCAATACAAGCCTCTTTGTAATTGGATCTGGGTATAGTCGACTTATTGCCCAAAAGGAAAATGAAATTGCTGATGTAAAGCAGCGTATACGTGATCTACAGGCCCAAGGGAAGAACCTATCCAAACAGGATATCCTATCATTTGCCGAGCTAGAAAGCAATCGCACTTTATGGGCAAGGAATTTTGAATTACTTGGCAAGATGACACCAGATGACATGGCATTAACGGGCCTTAAATTTAATAAACGAAATAAAAAACTTTATATTGAGGGCATTTCAGTTGTCTACAAGGATGAAGAAGAATATGAGATAGTCTACGATTACATCAACCTTATGAAACGTAACCGTGAATTCTCCAAAAAATTCCCCAAAGTGAAGTTTCGTCAGGGATCACTGAAGAAGATCCGCGGACAGGATATCGTACATTTTGAGATAGAAGCTGCTTTGAGAACCACAGCTAAGAAAAGGAAGAAAAAATCATGATGGCCAAGCGTAATGGCGTATTCGCTTTACTGGTGACTTTTTTAACTGCTGGATTTTGGGCAAATCAAACCTGGATGATTGCTGATAAACCTGAGGGTTTGCTTGATCTTGAAGATGAATTAGTGGAATTGAATGAGCAACTTATTAGTGCCCAAATACTGGCTAGTAGGGTTGGACAGGTATATACGTTATTTGAACGGAATCTTGCCTTATCAAAGCAGGATTCATTGGCGGATGATGCGAGCCTACCTTTTTTGAAAAGTTTAATGGAAATGATGAATGGGCATGGAATTACCTTGCTAAGCATTAAGCCAAAACCAAGGATTGAGAAGACAAATTACATTGCGGCTCCTTACGTTGTGATAATGAAATGTAGCTATGATGAATTGGGGAAATTCATGTCTGAACTGGAAAAATCACCACGGTTGGTTACGATTGATGAATTTCATGTCAAAAACGGTATCGAACGGATTAAGAGCAATGCCAGTGAAATGGACCTCCGTGAACAGATTATTGAAATTCATCTATCAACGTTGACGATGGTAAAATCAAAAACAAAGGTGTCTACATGAATACTCGCCACAGAACTATCTGGGTTTTATTGATCATTTTTGCTCTTGTTTCAATAATTGCTGCAGGCATAAAACTGGTTCCTACCAATAAAAAATGGCAAAGGGCCAAGGATCGCGCCGCGAACGTACAGTTTGGAACGGACAAGGAATTAGAGCGTGTCATTGAATATCTTGAGATACGTATCAAAAATCGTGATAATTATAAATTTATTCTGGAAGAAGAACCCATGCGCCTTACCAATGTGCTGTATCTCACTGATGCCCAAGGACGTTCTTTACGTTACCGTAACCGGGGTAAACTACGTGTTACTCACATTATTGACGGTATTCAACAATATGCTGGTATAAGCTATAAGGATAAAAATTTTACAGTAGTTGTTGGCGATTCAATTGCCGGTGGTGAGGTGATTTGGATTGATCCAACCGAAGTAGTTATTACCAAAGGAGATAAAGAATTTCATTACCCAGTAGCTGGTCTAACTATTGAGAAAGATATGACGACCACAGACAGGGAAAAAAGGAGAGTGTATTGATATGAAGTACGTTAAAAATATAATATTATTCGGATTTGTTTTTAGCCTCATTCTAATTGCCCAAGGGACAGATAATATTGATACCAGGAAACCTGATGCTGAAAAGCTTGTCACCATACATGCTGAGGATGGTTATTTACCTAGTATCTTATCTATATTGGCGAAGGAAAGCGGGTATAACATTGTCACAGATCCAAACGTGAATCGTCAGGAACAATTAACCATTCATTTGGATGACGTCCCCATTCAGCAAGCAATAAACCTGGTCGTACGTGCGGTGGGATTGAGTTATGAGATAGTTGGCAATTCCTTCTTGATTGCTGAACCAAAGAAACTCGCAAAAGAAGTCGGTATTACCTCACATGTAATCGCATTAAAATACGCTGATGCGATGGAATTGAAGGATCTACTGCAGGATCTAACCGATAAAATCCAAGTTGATGTTTCCGGTAATAAACTATTAATTAATGCGTCACCAAAAAGAATCGCTGAAATTGAAAAAGCGATTCTGGAAATTGATGTACCTGCGTTACAAATCCTCTTAGAAGTACGGCTGATTGAAGTGGCTGTTGATGCAGAAGAAAAGCTAGGAATTGATTGGTCAAAATTGGCTCACTATACTAATATATTTGCGGAAAATGGAATCGCACCATCAGGTTTGACAGGAGCTGGTAGTGCTGTACCGGGCCTTACTCAAAATGCCAATGAAACTGGTGATGGTATTGTCGAAACATACGCCGGATTACCGTTTGAGGAACCACCATCTGAAATGGTGTTCAATCGCTTGAGTGGGAGCAATATTGTACCGAATAAATTCAGTCGCCAAATGACTGCCTTTGACTTTACTCTGGATCTACTTTTGAAGGATAACCAAGCCGAGATCCTGGCAGACTCTAAGCTGGTTACGCTCAATGGTCGTGAGGCCTACATAGAGATGGTTGACGTTGTCCCTTATATTCTGAGTTCGGGTGGTGTTGGCGGTCAGGTACAGGTACAAAAGGAAGAGGTCGGTATAAAGATGCGTGTACTGCCCTCAGTGAATATGGATGGTGATATTACTGTGAAAGTAGAACCGGAAGTATCATCGATTTTTGAGTTCATTGGTCCCGATAAGAATATTCCTCGCGTGAAAAGGCGCTCATCTTCTACCGTAATCCGAGTAAAGGACAGTGAAACCATTATTATCGGCGGTTTAATTAGCCGTGACCGAAAAAACACGGAATATAAATTTCCGCTTTTACATAAAATTCCTGTTATTGGAGAAAAGTTATTTACCAGTAAAGATGTGCTGGAAAAGAAAATGGATTTAATCATTCAAATCACACCCTCTGTAGTTAGAGGCGATGTTGCTGGTATAACAAAATCAAAAGCAATGTTTGAATTGGAAAGATCGATTGTTGTTCCTGTTGAAGAAATTGATGATGAAACTGATAAGGAAGGAGAAAACGATGAGAAATAATTGTATTTTTAAAAGCAGTGGATTATTCACAGTTATATTGTTTACCATGTTACTTTTTAGTTGTGATAATCGTACTCCAACAAAATCAGATAGTAGCTCTACTTCAAGTGAGAACTTCAATCTAGAAATAAGCTCTCAGCCCTATGCAACGGATGCGGGAGGAAATGCTGTGGTCGTTGGTGAAGATATTGTGGGTTCATTTGTTAAAACGAGAATTGATGTTGTATTGAAAGATTCCACTGGTGAGGTTTTACCTAATAAACTAATTGAATTTGCGGCAACAGTTGGTGGAGAAAGTTTCGGAAAATTCAATATCAATTCTACTTACACCAATGCCGATGGGCTGGCAAGTGTAGATTTTCTAGATAAGGATCAATCAGCATATGATAATGCTGCTACGCCAACTTATGAGGGTGTAACAGTGGAAGCCAAGCATGTCGTGAATAGTCAGGATTTTTCCATAACTATTCGCTTTAACGTTTTTGATACTTCTGCAGTTCAGCTTTGGCCTTATCAGTTTAACCTTAGTTCCAACACTAGTTCTATAAAAGTTGATGATGGAATTACCAGCGCTGATTTGTCAGCAAAGATATCCTCAAGACAATATGGTCAGGCAATTAAGGATCTTGAAGTGTATTTCGAAAGCACCAATGGCCGATTGAGCGAACTCAGTAAGTTTACTGATACTTTAGGAATTGCTCTTGTTGATTTTTCAGATACTGGCGATCCCGGAGAAGCAGGTGTGTCTACAATAGTTGCCCGTTATCAGCACCCTGTATTTGGAACACTTATAGATTCGGTGCAAATTACTATTTTAGACACGAGTTATTCAGGTACACCGGCTTATGTGGAAATACCCTCTTCATATCCTGGCGAAATTATGGTTGTTGGCGGGGGGGGCTTGGAATCTACCCAATTATGTGCACGTGTATACGATGAGAATGGCGTTCTTGTCAATGAACCGGTGAGTGTTACCTTTACACTTGGACCAAACATTCCTGCTGGCGCAAATCTTAACAATGCTGGTATCAGCGATTCAGCATTTACAGCCGATGGAGAAGCCTGTGTTTCCATTAATAGCGGTACCGGCCCTGGTCCTATACGGGTTACAGCAACAGTTCTTACTGATTCTGGGGAAGTTATCACCGCTACGGCAACACCGGTAATCATTGCCACTGGGCCGCCTTACTATATCGAACCTGATTATAATCCCCAAGAGACAGAGCCGATTGGTGGGGGATTTTATTTAACGGAGGCAGCTGCTATAGTCTATGATCGTTGGTATAATCCTGTTTCAGATAGTACGTATGTATACTGGTCGATGGAACCGAACCCATTAGAAGTAGACACTGTCATAGAAGCATTTGTACAAGGGGTTAGCTTCACTGGAAATGAAAACTTGAACGGCGACAATTTCCCGGGCGTAGCATACACTACTATTACCTATTCAACAGATGCCATAGGTGATTTAGGACTGGTGACCGCCTTAACATTCGGAACTAATGGGGACACTATTATGGCCCGGATCAACGAAGAAGAAGGGGAAGCAATTATGTTTTTTGTTCCCGGGCAGTTGACACTGGGAACACCAACCCAATACTGGGATTTTTCAACTATGGGTTCGACAGCACAAATAGAGGTAACTGCGACATTAATTGATTATTACGGAAACGCAGTTTCTGATGCCGACGTAATGATAACTGCTACTGGAGCAGCGGCAATCTACTGGCCTGTTGCGCCAATCGAAGCCAACCAGGGCGTTACAAATGATGATGGTCAAATCACTTTTCTTGTCGTATATGATCAGGGTATTTGCGCTCCAATACCCAACTCAGACCCACTTCTTTATGAAGACTTTACATCAACTATTGTTGCGTATTTGCTTATACCACAACAAGTTACCAGTGATCCACTGGAAATTCTATTTGTACGGACATATCAGGGCCCATAATCCATGGAACAAGAATTCAATCCGCAATTTCAAAAGATAGGGGACATACTGGTCCATGAAGGCAAGATAAGCGATAGCCAGCTTAATTCTGCATTAGCTGAGCAGAAAGTCAGCAAGGAAAAATTAGGAACTGTATTGCTTGATCAGGGTCTAATTACGGAAGACGACCTGATAAAAGTATATTCTATGCAGTTGGGTTATGATCTGGCCAGCGATGAAGACTTATTTTCTGCAGATCCTGAAGTTGTGCAAACAATTCCAGAGGACTTTGCAAGACAAAATATGGTTTTAGCCTTACGTAAGTCTGATACAACAATAGTTATTGCAATGGAAGATCCTGAGGATTTGGTAGCTATAGATTCGCTAAAACGGCTTACAAATCTAAATCCTGAAGTGCTTGTCGCGAGCCCATCGGGACTTAACCGCGCTCTGGATAAAATATATGGAAAAATTCGGCAAGCAGGGGAAGTAGAAGAAGCAGTAGAAAGTATCAAAGTTATTTCTGGTGATGAAGAAAACCAGGAAGAAGTTGATCTTTCTCCGGATAAGGTTTCAACAGAAGATGCCCCAATTGTTAAGCTGGTGAATCTGATCCTACAGGAAGCGATCAAGGAACGAGCTACTGATATTCATCTTGAACCGCAGCAGGATGTTGTTATTGTCCGCATTAGAATTGACGGCGTGCTCCAGACCATTATGACACCGCCAATATCTTCCTTAAGCGGGTTAGTAACAAGAATAAAGATTCTATCAAATCTTAATATAGCGGAACGGAGATTGCCGCAGGATGGACGATTTACAATAAAATCATCAAAAAGAGAGATTGATGTACGTGTTGCTGTTCTTCCTACTGTATATGGAGAAAAAACTGTCTTACGATTGCTCGATAAGTCTGGATTCGGATTTAGTCTTAAAGGATTGGGATTTGAAGACAAAATGTATCCTATTTTTCGGCGTGTCATTGCTCAGCCCTATGGCATGGTAGTTGTGTCTGGTCCGACTGGTTCCGGTAAGTCCACTTCGCTTTATGCATCCCTAAAAGAAATAAAGAACGAGGCCACAAATATCACCACAGTTGAAGATCCCGTGGAATACCAGATGGATGGTATAAATCAGGTTCAAGTCCATGAAAGCATCGGCCTCACTTTTGCTTCTTCATTACGTTCCATATTAAGGCAGGATCCAGACATATTACTCATCGGTGAAATCAGGGATGAAGAAACTGCAGATATCGCGGTAAAATTTTCGCTAACTGGTCACCTTGTTTTCTCTACCGTTCATGCCAATGATGCTGCCTCAACAATAACGAGGTTATTAGATATAGGTGTCAAACCATTTCTTGTAGGTTCTTGTTTGAATCTGGTAATGGCTCAGCGACTGGTAAGGACTATTTGTGAAAATTGTAAAGAAGAGTATAGTCCTACCAATGAAGAACTAGATCGCATAAATCTTGAAAAGTCCAGATTGAATGGTAAAAATCTCTTTCAAGGCAAAGGCTGTAGTCAGTGTCGGAATACAGGGTATCATGGCCGAACTGGTATTTTTGAACTAATACCAATGTCCAGGGCTATCAGGGGTTTGGTTTTTGATAATACTAATGAAGACGTGATCCGGCAAAAGGCATTGGAAGAAGGCATGGTCAATCTAAGGGAAAGTGGTATTGAGAAAGTGCTGAATGGAGTAACAACGATATCGGAAGTACTTCGTTCAACCGTTGAGGATATTTAATGCCTGCGTATACTTATTTAATCAAAGATGAGGCTGGTGGTCGTAGAGAAGGGGAGGTTAAGGCAGATAATCTTGATTTGGCCATGAAAAAACTGTCTGCTGGCAACCAGGTTATTGTCAAACTGG
Organism: uncultured Fidelibacterota bacterium; assembly: GCA_913041075.1. Classification (GTDB taxonomy): domain Bacteria; phylum Fidelibacterota; class Marinisomatia; order Marinisomatales; family TCS55. Next base: position 9,251 of record CAJWGZ010000026.1, read on the forward strand.
AAGAAGTAGACACAAGTTGGGATTTTATTGGTCCATTTATTGATGAAATAAATTTATCAATTGAACGTTTTAAAAATAGAATTCCCTTAAGCAATTTGGTGTTTTTTACGCGCCAGTTAGCTACCATGTATTCTGCTGGATTGACTTTGGAACGAGCCATTCAAGGTCTCGCCAGCGAAGAGCGACATCCAAAGCTGAAGAAGGTATTGACAAATGTCGGTGAAAATATCCGTAAAGGCCTGTCCTTGTCCGAAGCTTTACAGCGACATCCTGGTGTTTTTTCAACCTTATTTGTTTCATTAACCAAAGCTGGAGAAGTAAGTGGTAACCTAGATGAAATACTAGATGAATTAGCAACGTACCTAGAAAACCTCGATGATGTTAGACGAAAAGTTCGGTCCGCCATGACTTACCCTATATTTATGGTTGTTTTTCTTTTTGCAATGATGAGTGCAATGTTTATGTGGATTATCCCCATGTTTTCAGATGTATATGTTCAATTAGGTGCCAATCTACCTGCTGCCACACGCAAACTGGTTTCCTTAAGTGAATGGATAAGCATCAATTTCAGTACTGTCGTTCTGTCATTATTCGGTGTAGCAGCTGGACTCTGGTTGGCGTCGAAGACCCGTCGTGGGGGCTATATCATTGATTCGATAAAACTAAAAACTCCGGTATTTGGATCATTACTGAATCAATCAATATTAAATAAATTTTCAAAAACAGCAGGAATATTACTTAACGCTGGTGTGCCGGTTATTGAAGCCATGAACTTGATTGCGAAAATAGTAAGTAATCGTGTTTATGAGGTCGCCATTGGTGATGCGACGGAATACATTCGTGATGGATTTAATATAACCTCAGCATTACGCCGCACAGAAATTTTCCCTCCTATATTATTACAGTTATCCGCTACAGGAGAAGAAACTGGTGAGTTGGATACACTGTTGGACAAGGCAGCTGACTATTACTACAAGCAAGTAAATGCCTTGGTAGAACGGATGACCACTCTAATTGAGCCCATATTGATACTTATGGTTGGAGTCATTATTGGTGTCATGGTGGTTATTACTTATTTACCTGTTTTTTATTTGGGCGCTGCTTTGCAAACGGGTTTGTAATGGATTTCTTGATTTTTTTTACATTCGGTACTTTTGTGGGTAGTTTTTTCAATGTGGTTATCTATCGCATGCCACGTGATGAGTCCATAATTAAACCCAGATCACATTGTCCAGCCTGCAAAGCATCCATACCTTTTTATCGGAATATTCCCCTGGTATCTTTTATCCTGCAGGCAGGAAAGTGCGCAAATTGCCAAGGTGCAATATCATTGCAATATCCAGCTGTGGAATTAATAAATGGACTTATTTGGGGGTGGTCATTTTATACGTTACCATTTCCAGAAGCGGTTACTGCATCGTTTCTCAGTTCCATACTTATTGCGATAGCGTGGATAGATGCAAGAATATATATGGTTCCCTTGGATCTCATTGTTGCTGGTGTTGTTGTTTTGTTGTTTGCAGTTATTTTTGGTGTCCTATCATACAGTCAGGTATTATGGGGTATTGCCGCAGGCGTATTATTACCCGGGTTTATGATGGGCTTAACCTGGCTTGTAACCAGGCGTCAGGGCATGGGTTTTGGTGATCTACAGTTAGGGTTGATCCTGGGAGCCTGGGTAGGACCGATCGCAATGATACTGACATTGTTTTTTGCATCATTCCTCGGGCTTGTGGCATGGATAGTAATTTCCATGGTAAAAGGTTTGGATAGGGATAGACCATTACCTTTTGCGCCTTACCTTGTGTTTAGTGCAATTAGTATTTTTTTTGTTAGTGAATATTCTACTACATTAATAGATCAATTGATCATGGTATAATGGTATTACAGGGGTTCAAATGAGTTACAAATCCAAAATAGTTGTTTTAGTGTCCAGCTTATTGGTTGTGTGTTTTGCCGAGGATGAATTGAAGCGACTCCGCAATGGGTTTGCCGCTCAAGTCAACAATGAGAAAATAACCTATGTTCTAACGGACTACGAACTTCAGGATATCATAATAAATGGTCAAACATTCAAGAAACCAATAATCCCTTTTGGAGGCTTATCTGCTGAAGAAGGTGATCCTGTGCTGCCTACGGTTACAACATTTTATCAGGTCGCACCGAATAAATCATATAGTATTGAGGTCAACATTCAATCTTCGGAATTTGTTGAAAATATTGATATTGCACCGCACCAGACATGGGATCCGGTGACTGATGAGATCACTTTACCATTCAAACGCAATATAGACTTATATACTTCTGATGAACCATACCCACAAAAGCAAGCCAGTATTTCACAAACGATTGTTTTCAGAGATTTACCAGTTGTAAAGGTTGCTTTTACGCCTTTTAGGTACCATCCATTATCTCGCCAACTTGAAATTATTACTTCAGCAGATATAGATTTAGTTGAAACTGGTAATATAGAGCCCCTCCAAATCCCGAGTAGAAGATCAAGAGTGTTTGAACCATTATATGAATCAATTGTTGTCAATTACAGTCGATCTACTAGTGATGAAGATTATCAAACACCATCAATTCTTTATATACTGCCCAGTAATTCATCCAATCTCATGGCCAACCTGGACATTCTTTTTGAGTGGCGCCATAAATCCGGGTATGTTGTGAATTATGTTTCAACAAGTACCACTGGTAGTTCAACCAGTTCAATAAAAAACTATATTAGTAATGCCTATGGCAGTTGGACTGATCCACCAGAATATGTTGCCTTGGTTGGCGATGCCAACGGTAGTTACTCAATTCCTACATATTTTGAAAATTATAGTTCTTATAATGGGGAAGGAGATCATCCTTATTCACAATTGGTTGGGGGTGATATTTTACCCGAAGTAATCCTTGGCAGATTATCGTTTAGTTCAACTACAGAACTGGCAACCATAATCAACAAAACTGTCCAGTATGAAACAAATCCATATGTTAGCCAGAATTGGTTTCATAGTGCTTCCATGGTTGGGGATCCTTCTTCATCAGGTATTTCTACTATCATTACCTGCGAAAATATTAGAGAAATAATGGAATTTCAGGGCTATGACGATGTTCGTACTATTTACAACTCTCCATTCCCATCCCAGATGGTTTCTGATTTGAACGCTGGCTTAACTTTCTTTAATTATCGTGGCTACTGGGGGGTAAGTGGTTTTGGAAATGGTAATATAAATAGCCTTT
>CAJWGZ010000027.1 GCA_913041075.1 uncultured Fidelibacterota bacterium
AAAGCATATCTTGAAGTAAATAATGCTAATATCCTTTTATTATGTTTCTTATGTAGACTATATATCAGGCTTGCTTGTAATACTGGATCCTGCCCATTACCACCAGCATATTGAAAATATTTGACTTGATCCTCATAATGAAATGGACTTGGGAATACACCAGAAAAAACCTTTTCAATTTCTGTACTGTTAAGTCCAGTCCTAGAAAAAAAATAATCAAAGGACTCATCCACGCGCAAGGTTGCAGAAGTTAAAATACAATGGTCAACATGGCTGAAAAACGCATCAACTAGGCTCTTTGATATATCTATGGGCGATCCATATATAATAAGCTCAAACTCTCCATTATTTCGAAAAATACCCTCCTGCCAATAAACCCAATTTTGATCCTGTTCTTGTGTCAACAGATTTAATAAAGTCAACATGGTATTTAAACTTTCAATAAAACTATCTATTTGTACTATTACTTCAGAAAATTCTTCAGCATTATCGCTGTGAGCCCGCAGTTCCGAACTCATTTTGTTAAGCTTAATTATTAGTGCACTAATATCACTTATCAAAGCATTAATCTCTTTGAAGAAAATACCATATTCCTCTGTAAGGTTATAAATGATGTATTTTTCAGAGTATTTTGCAGAGGAATCAAAACGGTTGCTTACATTAAACTCTAGCTCTTGGAAGAGGGTATCCACCGCAGTCTTGCATCCAGAGGTCAACTTTATTAAATCATCTATAATTCCTGAGAGAGAATCTACTTTTTGCACAACGTAGATTAATTGACCTTTCCACCGCGCAGATGATTTCCCTTCAGGATTTACACTATCAATTACAGCTTTTATTGGATAGGCGCTAATTGACTTTTCCATTTGCTTATAGGCTGTATCCACTAGATTATGAGCTTCGTCAATAATCACTGTATCATGTTCAGGTAAGATTCCGGGAGATTGTATTTCAGCAAATAGTAATGCATGATTGATAATAACTAGGTCGGTACTCTGGGCAATACGTCGAATTTTACCAAAGTAACACCCATTGTTTTTCCCGCAGATTACAGTTGTGCAAAATCCAGGTTCGCTCTGAATAAGAGAGGCTACCTTCAGCGGCCTGCTATTCCAAAACCCAGCGCACTCAGACAGGTCTCCTGTCCTTGTATAGTGCATCCAAATAATTACAGGAAGTAAACTTTCAATATCTTTAGATGACAGAATTTTCTTTTTTTCAGCTATCAACCAATTCAAACGTGTCTTACAAAGGTAATTTGTACGGCCTTTTAACAATGTCGCTTTTATGGGTACTTCCAGCGCTCTAGAGAGGATAGGTAGATCCTTATGGAATAGTTGATCTTGCAAATTCTTTGTATAACAGGATATAACCACAGACTTATTATGTTTACTTTCCATAGAATGCTTTATTGCAGGAAATAAATATCCTAGCGATTTACCAAGACCCGTTCCCGCCTCAAGCGCACCAATCCCTTTAGGTAACGACATGATCTTTAAAATCTCAGCACAATAATTTATTTGGCTGGGTCGTTCTTCATAATTTTCTAATATCTCTGCAACGGCCCCCTTAGGTGAGAAAACATTATTTGTATCATAAGTACTAATATCATTTTCACCATCATGTTCATAAACGTTATCAAAAATTGGTTTTTCAATCATTGATTCCAATAGTCCCGATCTAAGGTCGCCTGATTGTTTCAATTCATTTGCAAGGTTTACATATAGTTGCATATTTGGGGCATTAACCGAACGTATTAGATCCAATAATTTTGTAATGGTTTCCAGCGGATAACTGGCTGCTTCCTTAATCAACCGCTGAAAAATAATGCCACAATTTTCCGTATCTTTCTCAGCGCGGTGCGACCCTGCTGATGATAATCCAAAATATTCTGATATTGAACCCAAATCGTGTACTGGATGGAAGAACAAAAAGGTGCGTGACAGCTGCAGGGTATCAAACAACGGATTATTTTTTTTTGGTTTGCTAAATCTTGCGCACAGTGCATCCAAAAAACTTTTATCAAAGGAAATATTATGCGCTACTAAGGGTAAATCGTTTAAAAATTCAAGAAACTCACTAATAATATCTGATTCTATTGGCTTATCCCTGACCATATCGTCTGCTATACCAGTGATATCCGTGATAAAAGGAGCTATTGGCCGCCCAGGGTTTATTAGTGTCACAAATCGATCAACCGGGTTACCATCAACAAATTTGATGGCCGCAATTTCAATAATGCGGTCATCTTTGGGACTTAATCCCGTTGTCTCAAAGTCAAATGCAATATAATCAGAAAGACCTAGGCAGCGTAATAGCTGAGGTAATTCCATAAGCATTTAAGAAAAAAATATTTTAAAATAAAATGCGGGATTAGCCAAATCAGTGCGCGGGATTTCATTCGCCAGCATACCGCCGATGATATTTTTAAGTTCATCATTTCGAGCTGCTCGATTAATGACAAAGTTTAACAAGAATTTGGATCTGGCTAGTTTTTGTAATTTTGTACTTACACGTAATTCAGGGCCAATTTCGTCCCACAAATTTTTGTCATATTCAGATAAATTATTTTCGCTTAAATCGTTTTCGCCAATGGCTTTGTTTGCGGTAATTATAGCATGCTTCGCTGATACCATTGCATTACCAATGCCCTCCCCTGTAAATGGATCAATCAGACCCGCAGCGTCTCCCAGCAACATGAAACCATTACCATGGTTTTTTCGATGTATACTTCCCATAGGTAGGTTCCAACCTTTTGGTTTTTCAATTGGTTTTGCATGAGCAAAACGATCTTTGAAATATTCCAATTGTGTGACAACATCTAGCAGGTCAACAAGGTTTTTCTTCTGTTCTTTAATGTTTTTTTTCGATAATCCCAAGCCAATATTTGCTTTGCCTGCGCCTGCAGGAAATAACCAGAAATAGCCAGGGTTTATTTCTTCCAGGTAATGCAATTCAATCTGATCAGTTAAACCCTCTACCCCCTCGTAATAACATCGAATTGCCAACGCAGTGTGTTCCATTTCCATTTTATATAAATTTAATTTTTGGGCCACAATTGAATTATACCCATCAGCACCCAGGACGACTGTTGCTGCAATATCTTCCGGATTTCCATCCTTGTTTCTTCCTTGTACGCCTACCACAGTGTTATCCTCGATAAGTAAATCTTTAACGGTAAAACCTTCCTTTACTTCTGTAATTTTTCGTGCCTTTTTAAACAGAAAATAATCAAATATTTCTCTGGGAATTACATACCCTTCTTTAATATGGTCAGTGTTAAAGGATTTTGTTAAATCAATATCAAAAATTTTATTTGCAGGACTACCAAATGCAATCCGACGAATAGAGGCACCTTTAAGTGTTTTTACTTCACTAATTAGATCCAGGTCTTTAAGGATATCAACGACTTTACCTGATAGTGCATCACCGCAGATTTTATCCCTTGGCCAAATTGACTTATCAACAATAAGTGTGCTAAGGCCCAATCGATTAGCATACAACGCAGCTGTAGCACCTGCAGGGCCTCCGCCCACAATTACTACATCATATACCTTTTGTTTTCCCATTAATTAATTGTTCGAAAATATTATTTGGATGGAATGCAATTAATAGGGATCTAATCGTGATCCACACCAAATGTTGGATAAACAATATTAAAACGAAAATAATGGTAAAGGCGCAACAAAAAGAAAAGTGTACACAATGGAATTAAAAACCACGGAAATCGAACTACTAAAAATACGGCTGGTATAAATACACCATAGATTCTAGCGCGCTGCAAGTGCCTGATATGGGCTGGCATGATTAGCGCTACTAAAAGGAAAGGTAAATATACAGTAGAAACCGTGCTGGCCACTGGATCATCAAATTGGAACCCCATAACAGTTCCAACAATGATCAAAGTAGTGGCACCAACCAGATTTCGGATTCTTGGACTTGAACCTGCGATTTCGAATGATTTATCATCTTGTTGTATAGATTCAATCGAAAATACAAGCCATACGGCTATATAAAATAATAAATATGGTGCATAATTCTTAATCGCCACCATCGAAAATTTTGGACCAATTGACCCTAATAATAGCGCCATAGATCCAATAACAATAAAATATAACAACGACCTAAGATTATTGATTTTTTTAGGGGTCGCAGGATGGCGAGCTGATAAAATAGACCAAACCGTGACCAAAATGATAACGGAAAAAATAAATAACGATCCAGAATTCCAATCCCAGAAAATATATCTATTCTCTTGCCCTTTTATAATGTTAAAACCGCTAATGACCATGCACCACATGCCAAACCAATGCAATGGCTGCCAGTTCATAAAGTTATCCAAACTTTTAGACCAATTGGATAATCTGCTATATAAATCGCTTTGGGGTTTAATTAGACGGGATACAAACACAGCAAGGTATATTCAACCGATAATCGGGAACCCTAATAGTTTATCAAAAATCTCATTTAAAATGATAAAACCAACTACCAAGGCTCCGATACTCAACAAAATAGTAACTAATTGACTCGATATTTTAGTGGAATTCATTCCAGTATGTAATTCTTTAACAAATTCATCCACACTCCAGCGTTTGATAATAAATATCGCCATTAACATACCCCCAATAGGCAACATATATTTGGAAGATAGATAATCCATGAAATCAAAGAACGACATACCCAAAAACCAAGTAATATTTAGATTGCCACCAAGCGATAATGAACAAAATATACCTACAACAGTAATTATGCCACCGAACAAAATAGTTGAGCGGATCCTAGTCCAGCCTTTTTGATCAATAAAATAGGCTGTAACAACCTCAAGGATTGAGATTGCTGATGTAAGGGCCGCCATAAAAAGAATAACGAAGAACAAAGTTCCCCAAATTTGACCACCTGGTATTTGTGGAAAAACTGAAGGCAAGACAACGAATATAAGTCCAGCGCCCTCTGCGGGATCAGCACCCAAAGCGAAAACTGTTGAAAATATAGCTATACCTGCAAGCAAAGCTATAGCTGTATCCAAACCGATCACCCAAAGCGCTGAATTCAATAGATTTTCAGTTCTTTTCAGATAGCTTCCGTACGTTATCATCGTGCCCATACCAAGACTCAGTGTAAAAAATGAATGCCCCAAAGCCAACACAACAGCTGAAGCAGATAGATCTTCAAACTTTGGTTTAAATAAAAAGGTTAGGCCGGTCATTCCATTAGGCAGGGTTAATCCACGGATCGCAAGAACTACAAGTATGACTATTATCGTTGGCATCATGATTTTTGACCATTTTTCGATACCACCTTTCACGCCATTAACAATTACATAAATACAAATCATCATAAATAATAATTGCCAAAATAGCGGCGCCCATGTACCAGTAATAAATGAATTAAATAAAGCGCTTGCAGCTTCAGGATTACCTGTTAGCTGAGAAAAGTCACCTTTGAGTGACAAGAATGAATAATTCATTATCCAACCACCCACAACACCATAGAACGATAGAATGACGAAGGCTGACCCAACGCCCAAAAATCCGACCCATTTCCATAAGGATCCTGGGGCGATCGCCAAATAGGCTCCTACAGGACTTAATTGTGTCTTCCTACCTAGAGCAAATTCACCTATTACAATTGATAGCCCAACAACCAGGATGCAGATGAGATAAATTAGGGTGAATGCTGCTCCACCATTTTGTCCTGCCATATGTGGGTATTTCCATATGTTACCAATTCCCACCGCCGAGCCTGAGGCAGCTAAAATAAATCCTAGTTTTGATCCCCAATGTTCTCTGGTTTGGTTCATCAGTCCTCTTTCTTTATTTCAACGGAATTTTGATTATTACCTAATTCTTCAGCCATAACATCTTCAAATGGATGCAGATGTGCGTCTACAATTGCATCTATTAACCCATAAATATAGATAAATCCAATCCACCATACATATTTGTTTCGTTTTTCTAAGTATCGATACTTGGGCAGCGGATATTCATCGTTATTTGCATCATCATAACTACTATATAATTGGGAATTGTTATGCCAATTTACAATTGCTAAAACTTCTCCAGCTAAAATCAAACCTGCTTTAAATTTTTTACCATTGTATAGCTGGCCTCCCCCAGGAATAATAGATGATAATGCAGCATTTTTTGGTGATTTAATTGAATCTGAAGTGTCTGGATGGGTTTCTCCCAGTAAAAATGAAGAAACCAAACATATAACAAATAATATCCTGATAAATAATTCTGTCAAATTGTTGCTATACATTCAATTTCGATATCAGTACCGGCAGGTAAAGCAGAAACCGCTACGAGGGATCGCGCTGGCGCATCACTGTCCTTAATAAATTCACTAAATACATCATTGACTTCAGAATAATTAGACATATCCGTAAGGAAGACCGTAAACTTAGCCACTTTTGAGAATTCTGTACCAGCCTCTCCCAATATATTATTCAAATTTTTCATGACCTGTCTTACGCGTTCTTTAAAACTACCATCAATTAAATTGCCAGTTGCTGGATCGATCGCAACCTGTCCAGCAGTGAAAACAAAACCATTTGTAACAATTCCTTGATTATAAGCACCAATTGGTAACGGTGCTTTATTAGTATTAATTATTTTATGTTCCATAAACTCTCCTATTTACCAAGCGACATACAAGGCAAACCAATTTCCGGGTTAAACACTCTTTTACCACTGCTATTAATATTCCTTAAAATAAATTCGCCTACAACTGCAACTTTTGCTTCAAACAAATGCCCACCTTTCACAGTTAGATCATGATCACTAATATTTATGTGTGCATGAATAAATGGTTCCTCATCCTTTAATTGAATGTTCGCCTGGTATGATGTCAATTCCCAAGTATCATCGAGCTTATGTGTAATATATTCTTGGTTTTTTAAATCATAGGACCCCAGCTCAATTTCTTTAATTGCACCTATACCAGAAATCTGACCGTTTATTATCTGATGATCTATGCAAAATTGAGTCAATATAGCCATTATACTTTCACCTTGTTCTAGATAAATGATATACGTATCGCCATCTTTTTCATATTGCATTATTACTTCCTTTTTACCTTTTTTAATTCTGCTTTAATCAAATCAACGCTCTTTTTCATAGCTACTTTAAACGATTTACTATTTTTTCCTCCCGCAGTTGCCAAATGAGGTTTACCGCCGCCGCCGCCATCCATTTCAATACCAATAATTTTTGCCAAATATCCCGCTTTGATTCCTTTCTTTGTTAGATCATTAGTTACGACGATTACTGCACATGGTTTATCTCCAGCATCAGTTCCCAAAACACCTATACCACTTGGTAGCGAATTCAAAAGCACATCACCCATTTCTTTTAATTCTTCCATAGAGTCAACGTTAACAATGGCAGTTACAACATTATGGTTAGCCACCATCGTACCTTTTTCCAAGATTGTTTTTGGATTAAATGCTGTCGATGTTTCCTTTTTCCGTTTTAACTTTTTTTCCAGTTCTTTTTTCTGGTTAATAAGATGATCCACCCTTGTACTTATATCATCAGCTTTTGTACCTAATATGGCTTGCAACTCTTGAACAATATTTGCATGATTCTGTACATAGGATACAGCTTTTGGTCCAGCAACCGCCACCAGCCTTCTAATACCTGCTGCCAGACTTGATTCCTCAATGATTTTAAATAATCCTATATCGCCAGTACGTTCAACGTGCGTACCACCACATAATTCCTTTGAAAACTCGCTGATAGTGATCATACGCACTTTATCACCATATTTTTCTCCAAAAAGTGCTTCAGCACCTTCGGAACGGGCAACATCAAAATCCTTGATCGATACATCTAGAGCAATATTCTTTTGTATTTCCTCATTAACAATTCTTTCTATTTCTACTATTTCATCTACTGATATTTTTTCCGAATGGGTCAGGTCAAACCGTAAATAATCAGGGTGAACCAATGATCCTGCCTGATGGACATGTTCACCCAATATATTTTTTAGAGCTGCATGCAAAAGATGAGTCGCAGTATGATTTTTTCTGATATTCTGTCTGCGATCAATATCAACCTGACAATTAACTAGATTGGATAGCAGTTTAATATCTAAGGAACCTGTACAATAATGATGAATCTCTGTTCCATCCATTTGGGTATCCAATACAGTTAAATTATTATTGCCAATTACTATAGAACCCGTATCCCCAATTTGTCCACCTGATTCGGCGTAAAATGGTGTCTGGTCTAATACTAAAATGATGTGTTCTTCCGTTTTTGCATATTTACATACTTTTGAAGTGGATTCAGTCGTTTCGTAACCTAGAAAATTCGAATTACCGTTCGCTGCAACTGAAATCCAATTCAAATTTTTAGGAACTTGCCTGAATTTTCCAGAAGCTTTTGCCTGATCACGCTGTTTATTCATATATACATGAAAACCCTCTTCATCCACATTCAATCCTTTTTCTCGGGCCATGAGTTGCGTTAGATCAAGAGGGAAACCATATGTATCATATAGCTTAAATGCTTCTTTTCCTGGAACCGTATCTCCAGCATGCGTTTCCATATATTTTTCGAAGTGTAATAGACCCCGTTCTAACGTACTGCTGAAAGATGTTTCTTCAGCTTTAATTACTTTTTCTATATGTGCTTTTTTATCGATCAACTCAGGAAAGCTATCTCCCATGATCTCAATGACAAAATCAACTAATTGGTATAAAAACGGATCTTCTTTACCCAGCAGGCGACCAAATCGAGCAGCTCTGCGAAGTATACGCCGCAACACATAGCCACGTCCCTCATTAGCGGGCATGGCACCATCAGCAATGGCAAAACTTAACATTCGCACATGGTCAGCTATAACATGGTGTGGTACAATATCCTTATTGTATGACGACCCAGCTATTTTTTCTATTCCCTGAATTATCGGTTGAAAAAGATCCGTCTCATAATTGGACGATTTATTTTGTAAGACGGTAACAATTCTTTCTAACCCAGCACCGGTATCCACGTGTTTTTCGGGTAATTCGATTAAACTGCCATCCCCCTGTCTGTCGTATTGAATAAATACCAAGTTCCATAATTCCCAATATTCACCAGTATTATTTACACCACCAGAACCCTGATCTTCAATAACATCGCCTACATAATAATGAATTTCTGAACACGGGCCACAGGGACCTGTATCCCCCATTTCCCAGAAATTATGCTCATCTCCAAATCGCAATACCCTCTCGGCTGAAATATCAGTTTCTTGCAACCATAGATCATGAGTCTCATCATCATCTTTATAGACCGTGACCCAAAGTCTTGATTTGTCAAGTCCCCACAAATCGGTAAATAATTCCCAAGACCAGGTAATCGCTTCTTTTTTATAGTAGTCTCCAAAAGACCAATTACCCAACATTTCAAAAAATGTATGGTGATATAAGTCAACACCCACTTCTTCCAGGTCATTGTGTTTACCGCTTACTCGAATACATTTTTGTGTGTTAACCGCTCGCGGATATTCTGGTTTATTGGTGCCCATAAAAATAGGCTTAAACTGATTCATCCCTGCATTCGTAAAAAGTAATGTTGGATCATCCACTGGCACCACTGGAGAACTGCGTATAAAACGGTGATCCTTATCCTGAAAGAATTTTATAAAATCAGCTCTTATTTGTTTTGCATCCATTAGAAAGTAAAACTGGTTTCAATCGTTGTTATATTGATCGTTTCGTCCGGCCCATCCACCCTGCCGTCACCATTTAAATCTCTGTAGGTCCGCTGAAAAGTATAATTCAAAACCATACCCGATCCGAGGCCGATGCCGACCCTGTACCCCATTACAGTGCTTTCAGATGGCTCAAATTTAAATGGGTTCGGAACATTTTGTTGCTGATAAAACCAGCGAGCCGATTTGATTTTACTAATGGATTTCGACAAACTTAAAGAAGCCAAAAAGTTCTTATTTTTGTTTTCTTCATATTCAGCCAAGTCACTATTCCAAATCTCTCCAGTAAGGTCCTGGTATGCGGCACCTGCTCTTAATAAACTTCCAAGTTTGAGGCTTAAACTGGCAAAATAGCCATTCTGTCGTCCATAACGACCTAACCGCTGTTCCTTAGTACGAACCTGCATTCCAAGACTGTCAACGTTGGAAAATGTTGCTCGTTCGATCTGGTATGAACGATTCCAATAACCAAATTCAAACTGCCCCTTGGGAATCATTCTGTATTCCAGATTGAGTTGTGCAGGTCCAAAAATAGTCAACACACCTAATGGGACCAAACCGGTACCAAGTGCTAGATTTCCATTCCCCTTTTTTGGATGGACAGTCTCACCTAACATTTTGGCCGCTTGTGCATAAAGTTTTACCGATAATTTTTCCTGGGTAAGCACCGGATAACCAATGTCCAGTGCAATGGCGCCTATTGGATCTGAGTCCTTATTAACATTCAGAGGATCAGGCGCCAAATCAATGCTACCATCAGGCAATGAATCGTAATAAGATTCATTACTGAAATCAACTCCAACTGTATTACCTAAATCGTCCCACCATGCATGAATATCATTAATATCACCGGCATCCAAATAGCCATCACCATCGCGGTCTAATTCATCCGGGTGTGAGTCGGCCAGTCCATCGCTATCCGAATCTATCGCATAGCTTGAGTTTATTGGAAAAGCATCTACAATATCAGGCACTCCATCGTTATCACCATCCCGCAGGCCAAGGTACTGATTACGATCAATAACAAATGATAATGCAACTGGCAATGAACTTAATAAGGGAGATTTTAACCGCAAGCCCGTTAGTCCGATATTTTCCTTGAAATCGTTAACGAATCCCTCAAATGTACCGAATTTCGTTTTTACTTTATAATCCAAGCCCACTTTTCGCACTTGCGGATACTGGATAGCATTTGAATAGGAATTTACCAATATACCATAGCCCATATCCACACGATCTAGAGATCCAACCTTGAAATACAATGGATCTTGTTTCAATCCGTAACGGATATAATAAATTTTATCAATAATTGTATTCTTTATCGCTTCTGGATTAGAAAAATCCCATTCATCTTTATGAATATTACCATCTTGGTCAAAATAAAACACAAGATCAAGGGCCACAGCAAATTTCCATACTGGCACAACGGGCCTTAGCGCAATCTGGTTCCACATTTTACCATCGATAGTTACTGTTCCGAAAGCACCTTGCATGGAACGACCTTCTTGGGCACGAGAAAAAGAAGTAATCAGAAACAGGAGTAAAATGGCAGTGGAACGAAAAATTATCATTGATAATCCTTCGGTAAAATTACCGTTTGCCCCTTCCCTATTCAACGCTTAATTCAGTAAGTTTCAAGGAAATAATGGCGACAATTAATAAAACAGAAGACCTATTGACCTTATCCAGAGATGAGATTAAGGATTACATTTTATCCTTACATGAACTTATCCATCAAAAAATGAATTCAGGTTTAACGATTGACGATATTTTAGATGAAGAAGATCCTTTTGAAATAGTCGAACCACTGTTGCAAAGAGAAGAATACCCAATATTTGTACTTAGCATTATCAATAAAATTCAGTCAGAGGTGGTCATGACTACCCTACTTGATTCTATTGAAGAGGGAATAAAAAAACGGAATGATCAGAAATTATCTGATCAAGGATAATTTCTGACTCAGAACCTTGCCTTCGGCTCGTAATACCATAAAATATATACCCGAGCCAACCGCCGTACCTAGATCATTGGTACCATTCCAGCTTACACCATGTCTACCGGCGGCAAAACCATTACTTAGTAAGTGACGGATCTGACGACCTTCTATATCCACTATTTTCAGATCTACCAGGGAATGTTTTGAAAGACTGAAGGCAATATTCGTTATTGGATTAAATGGGTTAGGATAATTTGGATATAATTGTATCTGATCTGGCAAATTAATTATTCCTGAAGCAGTATTGACATTCGGCGGCATATCCTGATTTAAAACCAGAAAAATATCATCAACAAACCAGCCTTGGCTCTCATCTGTTGAATTTGAAGTCATCAATAATCTAATGTAGAGTTCACTTTCATCCATAAAAGAGTTTAAACTGACATTCCTCTCTACTATTTCTATGTAGCCATTGACAGTTAATAGCGTGGACCATCCAGGATTATTTCCTCGTTTAATTTGAAGGTATCCATAATCACCATCATACAACATTTCTGCTGAAGTGAATTGTAAATATGCTTGATTAAATTGAGTTAAATCAAGAGTTTCTATAAGATAACAGGCATTATATACATTCGGTAAATAAAGGCCACCAGGGCTATCATTTAAAGCCCACTTAATATCATCATTAACGTATTGCCTACCCCAACCACCAAGATCCCAGCGGTCTAATGCTTCCTCATCCTCAAAATCGCCTAGTACATAATTATCAGAAACATAAAAGTGTTTTTGCTCTGAT
>CAJWGZ010000028.1 GCA_913041075.1 uncultured Fidelibacterota bacterium
AGATCAGCATCCATGGTTACAATGTAATCTCCGGTAGCATGGTTGAAGCCTTCAGCTAAAGCAGCCGCTTTACCATAATTGCGATAAAATTGGATTAGAGTTACATCAGGGTATTCTTCCGCCATTGTTTGGAGTAATTCTGTTGTTCCATCTGTACTGCCATCATCGATAAATAAAACTTCTCGCTTAGAAAATGATCCAGTAGCAGCTCGGATTTCACCGTAAAGTTCTTCCAATGATTCCTTTTCATTGTAAACGGGTATGATAATTGAAATAGTATTGCTCATTTAACTATCATGGATTAACAAATGGTACAGATTCGGGGATAACTCGTACCAAATGAGGATAACTTGTACCGAATTCTCGCTGTGTTATAATCACTTCAAAATTATCGGAGTTGATGCCATGTGAAAAAGTAATTTTTCGAGTTAAAGATCCCACACGATCTCGCTCGGATTCAAAATGGATATTAGTATTACTGCTTTCAAATTCTAATTTTGTATTTTTATCCGTATCAATATCAGGGACAATGCCCCAAAGTACCTTTGTCAAACCGTCTGGCTCAAGAAATTCAAGGAATGGGAAAAGTACTACCAGCGCTATTTCTGAATATTTTTCATTTTGAATCATATCCCAGGCACTCAAAGAGGAATTATTTATTTCCATAAACAAGGTTTTACGCCCTAACATATCCCGAAATTGTAAAAAGGTATCATGACTATCGGATGTGAATGTAAAATTAAATTTTCCAGATCGTTTCCCTGTAACAGTCAACCGCCCTGCACCCCGTACTTGACGATAAATAGACACCAATTTTTCCATGGTCATACTTGGTTTTGTGGGTGCTAGTATATCTGGCAAATCATTTTTTATTTTGCTGCAGCTGAAAATAAAAATAAATGAAAGAAACCAAATTTTAATCAGGAATTACTCCTGCTTTTTGTTTTAATAAATCATTATTCTTATCCAGATCCAAGGCTCTAAGATAAATTGTTCTGGCCTCATCCGGTTGTTCAGCAGCAATCAACACATCACCCAAATGTTCCAATACCACCGCATTTTCATCCTCCAATTCAATTGACCGGCGAATGTAGTATAATGCTTTTTGTGCATTATTCAGTTTAAAGTAGATCCAGCCAATCGTATCTAGATAGGCCGCATTATCGGGTTCCAAATCAATTGCTTTTTTTGACATTTCCAGCGATTTTTCTAATTGGGTATTGCGCTCTACTAAACTGTATGAATAATTATTAAGAGCTTGAACATCATTTGTATCAGAAGCAATCAATCCTTCATATAGAGAATCCGATTCACTCCAATATTGCATTGCATCGCTTGCGATTGCCAAAGTGTGGCGGGCGCCCCTTGAATCAGGATAAATTGTAAGTGATCTTCTTAATAATTTGGTGGCTTTATCATATTCTTCCAACTGCTGGTAACTACTGCCCAATAGATATTGAACAGAAAATTCTTTCGGAAACTTTTCACTTACTGGGTCTAAAATATCGATTGCACCACTTGGATTTTCTCTATTCAATTCCACCAAAGCTGCATCAAGATAACCTCGTGGATCAGATGGAAAATGATCCATTATTTGGTAAGCAATTACGATAGCTGAATCCAGTTTATTTTGCTCAAGGTATATACTGGAAAGAAAGTGCAGTACTGTCGCGTCAGTATCACCCATTTCCACAAGTTTTTCAAACAATGGTTTCGCTTTTAATGAATTGTTTAATTTATAATATAAAATACCAAGTTGTGACAATCGTTCAGTCGTTTCTCCTTCAAGATCAACCAGTGATTCCAACGCAATTACTCCATTATCATAATCACCGCGCATTACCATTAGATCAATGTAAGTGGATAAATAATAAGCGTTGTTTTTATCGATATTTATCAGTCTTTTGTATAAATCGCGGGCTTGATCTAACTGCCGTGAACGTAAAGATAAATTTGCAGCTTCTTCTAGTATATCAATCCGGTTCTGATCTATTTCGTAGGCTTTTATAAAATAAGCGATCGCTTCATTAATTTTATTCTGCGCTAAGGTAAGTTTTGCTAATGCTATTATATATTTAGCATCACCTTCAGGTGCAAGATCCACCAATATTGAAAATTGTTCAATAGCCTTATTCTGCTGATTGCGGTAGATATATTGGTTAGCTAGCATTTCCCTGGCTTCAATATCATCTGGTTCAAGCTTAATAGCCTTCAATAACAGGTCTTCTGATTTATCCACTTTACCCAGTTTCCAGTAACATTCTGCCATTGACACAGTTATTGCGGCAGCCTTTGGATCAAGTTCCATTGCATCCTGAAATTCTAAAATAGCCATGGAATAATTACCCTGGACCATGAAAAGCTGACCATCCATAAAATGAGCTATAGCTTGCGGATTCTCCTTTGGTTCAGGTGCTAAAACTTCACGTTTAACTGGCTCTAAATCCCCGGGAATGACTGGTGGTTTATCAGCGCAACCAGTTAGAATAAAAATTGCCCAAAGTATCAGTAATTTAAAATTGTGTCTGATTATCATAATGTTGAATATTTTATACAATTAGAAGAATAAAAT
Organism: uncultured Fidelibacterota bacterium; assembly: GCA_913041075.1. Taxonomy (GTDB): domain Bacteria; phylum Fidelibacterota; class Marinisomatia; order Marinisomatales; family TCS55. The sequence goes on from CAJWGZ010000028.1 coordinate 2,573, forward strand.
CATATTTAATAATTAATAATCGCCATGTGCTATTACTCCATTGCCACCATTCTTTTTTACTTCGTACATAGCTAAATCTGCATGGGCAATCAAAGTTTTACCATCCGTTGAATTTTTTGGGTATTCTGACATTCCAGCACTAATTGTCATATGTTCCTCAATCCCATCTTTATTAAAATGATATTCCGCAACTTTTTCAATTATCCTTTCGGCTACCGGGCGGGCATTTTCAATATCGGTATTCACCAACACAATTGCAAATTCCTCGCCTCCGTAGCGAGCGCAGATATCAATGTTACGAACACTTTCTTTCAATATTTTTGCCACATCCTTTAATACATAATCCCCATATAGATGTCCATAGGTATCATTAATACGCTTGAATTTGTCTAAATCAAGAATTAGAAGAACTAGATTTTGTTTAAATCGTTTCGCCCGACTTAATTCCTCAACAAATCTTTCCTGATATGCCTTATGGTTTAACAAATCTGTCAAACCATCATGGATGGCACTTTTATGCATTATATCATATTCTGATTGCCATGACAAAATTGAACTTGCTGTCTCAGTCAATACTTCTAGTAATGCAAAGTCCCTATCAGAAAATGGATTTATTTCAGTTCTTTCAACTGCAATGGAACCCTGCACATCATTATCTTTTACTATCGGTGCAGCCAGTATAGTATTAAATTTGAATTGTTCACTATCGCCCGGTATGAATCTTCCCTTCACAGAATATTTAGTAGCCCAATCCGCAGAATTTATAATCTGGCCAGAGGTGTAAGGTAATCCATGCAACGTATTTTCTATTTCAATAATATCATCAACGTCTGAATCTTCTTTAAATCCATCGACAATTTTCACTACAGCCTGAGATCCATTACCAGTTGATAGGGTAATTGTTAATTTATCATAACGGAAAAAGGATCTACATAGATCCCTTATTTTTTCAAATAATTCATTTTGATCTGATTTAACACCAAACGTATTAAACAAATTTGCAATTCTTAGGTGATAATCCTTTTCCGTCACCAATCTTTCTATGCGTTGCAGTCTGTTTATGCCTGTAGATATATATTTACCCAAATAGGTTAAAATTCCCTTGTCCCGTTCATTTACCGTTTTAAAATGGTCGGCCAATAAAATCATGCAACCAGCAGGGCGCTCATGGTACATCAAACCAGCCGGGCGTTCATGGTACATCAACCGAACACCCATCATGCATTCACTCCCTCGCCATGTTTTTTCACCAAATAAATTTATCCAATTTTCTTTAGCTTCAGCTTGTTGCACTAAAACAGGTTCATCCTGGTTAAGAATTGAACTACAGAGTGGATCCTCCTGGCTTATATTTTCTGGGAATTCTTTAAATGTTGATTTTTGCAATACTAATCCGCCTGAAGCGGGGTCAAACATATATGTTGCACATTTGTATTCGGGATTGATGGCAATTATCATTTGAAAAACAACAGTCAACAAACGATCATAATTCTCGCGTAATTCATCGGTCAATTCTTCATTATCAGGTTTATTATTTATTAAAGCGAATGATTTTGTTGTTGGTGCTTCACTTTTTTGGACCTCAATACTTGATTGGAAAAAGAGAAATGTAATGCTTATAAAAGCAAATATTCTAAATACGGTATAGATGGTACCATCAGGTGCAGGAAAAATAAACAATATAAACGATAAGATGACAATTGTAACAATTGTTACTTGTTTTAGATTAGCCACAACCGATAGCTCCCAATGTATAAAACTTACGGAAACTAGGTGTATTATTGAAGAGTGTTTGCGACCCTAATTTTGATTAGTCAAATACTATTATTTATTCCCGACAAGTTTAATTTTATCATCGAATTGGCCACTTTTTACTCTCGCTGGGCCATCTACATCAGTGGAATCATGATCTTCAGCTAACATTATATCGTCATTTTGATATGGCTTTGGACTGGTTGATTTTGGAATTGTACTTGTTTCTGCAGTGATACTTGTTGGTAAAACTGTGGAATTATTATTAGTCTTTGGGACTAATTGCATTCCTACAACGACAAAAGCAACTACTAATGCAGTCATTACAGTGGCATAGACCGGCGTAAAACCAAAATATGTCTTACTACCAACTGTGGTTGCCACATATTTCTTAGCTGAGGGTCGATTTTTCTCGAATTCTACCCGTTTCATTAGCTTTGCCGTAAACTCATCTGAAGTTTTCACTTCAGGTAGTTTTTTCATGGACTTCATTAATGAACGGATCGATTCCAACTGATCCTTCGCTTCTGGGTTCGCTTCCATAAAAGCCTCAAGCTCTTTGCGCTTGGCAATTGGAAGTTTATTTTCTATATAATCGGATATTAAATCCTCAAACTGATAACGGTTCATCGATATTTTTATCTCCTATCTTAATTCTTTTAACATTTCTTGCAATTGTAAACGAGCACGGTTAATCCGTGATTTTACTGTTCCAAGAGGAACTTCAACTATCTTACTAATTTCCTCATAGGAAAGTTCCTGGATATCTCGCAAAATTACCACCGTCCGAAAATGAAGAGGTAATGATTGTATTGCTCTTTGAATTTGTTGTTCCGCAAATTGGCTCTGAACTGTGTCTCCAGTATCTCGCTCAACAGCTGGTATTTGATATTCCCAATCCTCTGTACCCATTTCACTAAGATTTGTGACTTTTCGACGCTTCTTCTTTCGTAATTCTGTCTTAGCCAGATTCCCTGCAATTGTATAAATCCATGTAGAAAATTTCGCAATGTTACGATAATAATCCTTATGGGTATAGAGTTTAACCAAAGTATCCTGGACAATGTCTTCAGCAATGACTCCATCATTAACAAAACGATAAACAAATGTCATTAGGCGGTCACGGTAACGATTAACTAATTCAACATAGGCTTGTTCATCACCATTTTGGAATCTGGCAATAAGTTCCTCATCAGAATAGATAAATTCCTTATCCATGTGCTGTGAGGACCGTGAAGAGGAATTGGCTGAGTAATGATTCATCCGGCTCATTAGTCGTTTTTAAACGCTGATCAATATCGCCCAATTTTGATAGTGCGTATTCTATTTCCTCCTTGCTAAATCGTTTTGCAATCTGAGGTATTGTCTTAACCACAGAAGGCGGTAGTGGTATATAACCTCTTTTTTTTGCTAAAGTTCCTGGGTTTATTTTTTCATATAATAATTCTTGGAAGAGGGTTGTTAACGGAAATATCAATCCCAGCATCGTTTGTCCCTGCCTGAATAATGATTGTCCTAAAGGTAACGCCTTTTCTATTTTTCTTAAACCAATGGCCTGTAAAAATTCCCAGCGTTGATAGTCCCGCCGCCAACCACTGAACTGATAGATCATATCCAATGTTACGGTTTCATCATCTGTAACATTAAGGGAAACTTTTTCGACTTCATTCGCAATGTGATATACAGAATCACCTGCAATTTCAATTAATGCATCTATTACATTTTCAGCTGCCAATAGGTTTTTTTCTTTTAAAAAGAACCTGGTCCATTTTTTCATCTCATTGGTAAAAGGAATTTGAACTGAAACAGTATCTATGTTTTTTTTCAAATCTTTTGTCATTGCTTTTCTATCGCCGTAATCATCTTCGATAATTATCAAATTGTGGTTTTGTAGCGGATTACGGCAGTAGTCCAGTAATTCTTCTCGATATTTATTTCGCAATGCTGCTGGATTTCGTAAGATGAAAAGTTTTTTACTGGAAAAAAGATCGGTTTGAGTAAGCTGATCAATAATTTCTTTATTACTTAATTCATCAGGCAATAATAATGTTTTATTTTGCTTCGACTTACCAAATATAGCTTTGCCAATGTGTTCAATAATTAGGTGCTGCAAGTAATATTCTTCTCCCAAAAGAAAATACACTGGTTCAACGTCTCCTCCCTGGATCGTGCGTAAAATGTCACCTGTGGTACGCATCATGTTTTATCCTTATCCATATGACTAACAATAACTACCATTAAAAAAGCAAAAACAAAGCTGACTAGACGTTCCGTAACGATCAGCTTTAGTTCAGTATTTGCCCAAATTATGGTTGTTAAAAATCCTGTTAATAGACCTGCTATAATACCTCTGCGAGTTGTGCCAGGCCACCAGAGGCTTAATAAAAGTGCTGGTCCAAAAGCAGATCCCAGGCCACTCCAGGCATAACTCACAACGCCAAATATATTCTTTTCCTGAAGTTCCGAGAGGATAGCGATCCCAAATGAAAATAAACCTAAAATCACAATGGTGAAGCGACTAAGTCTGACGAGTGCTTTGTTAGACATATTTTTCCCAAGATACTGATGAATAAAATCCTCTGTAATAGCAGAAGTAGATACTAGTAATTGGGAATCTGCTGTTGACATCATTGCAGCTACCGCACCCGAAATTAATAAACCAGCAATTATCGGCGGCAATAATGCTTTGGCCAAAAGAGGCATAGCCTGCTCAACATCAACATTATTAAAATAATCCGGACCAAAATAATTCAGCGCAACCAAGCCAATAAGGAATGCACCTGTGATACCAGGCAATGCCCATAGTATTGCAATGGTTCTAGCTTTCTTTACTTCAATAGGGTTACGTATGGCCATATAGCGGATTACAATATGAGGTTGTCCCAAATAACCTAACCCCCAACTCAAACCACCTAAGATTACACTGACTGCAGCTAATCCTCCTCGACCCATGGTAAATGAAGCATTAGATTCACCGATTTGAAGCAGGTCATCCGAAAGGGTATATTCACTGCCCTGTAATTCAAGAAAACCAGCAAGCGGAAGTATTACTAATGTGCCGATCATTAAGATCCCTTGTAAAAGGTCAGTCCAGGCTACAGCAAAAAATCCGCCCATCAAGGTATAGCTAATAATTACTGCTGCACCAATTGTAATACCATTAAGTGGTGATAAACCAAATAGTGAATTGATAACCTTACCAGAGGCATGAAATTGTGCAGAAACATAGAAAGTGAAGAAAAAAGCAATTATTACGGCGGAGAATAATCGAATTACGTTGGAATTATCCTGGTATTTTCGATGCAAATACTCCGGTATGGTCAATGCATCATATTTTTCTGTTTCTTTACGCAGTCTCTCAGCAATGAGATACCAGGAAGCAATAATTCCTGCGGTTATACCTATGACTGTCCAGGCTTCACCTAAACCTACAGAAATTGCTGCGCCAGGCAAGGCCAACAATAACCACGCTGATTCGCCGGAAGCCCTCTCCGAAAATGCAGTTACCCAAGGGCCAAGTTTCCTGCCTGCTAATAAATAGTCCTCCTGAGATTTATTGAATTTCATGGTTTTATAACCTACTCCAATAAGAAAAACCAGATATAGAATAAATATGATACCAACTATATTCATTTCAAATCCAAGCGGCTATGATTCCAAGTAATAGACAATAAACACCAAACCAATGGAATTTTCCTGTTTTCAATAAATTAAGCAACCATTTCAGAGCTGCCCAACCAACCAGAAACGATGATAAAAGACCTACAGCCATAACATCCATGCCTAGGGATATCTGGTCAATATCCATTGCTGTTAGAATTCCTGCGCCTGTGATAGCTGGGATAGCCAACAAAAATGAAAATCTGGCTGCTTCTTCAGCAGATAGACCCATCATTAAGCCTGTGCAGATTGTAGCGCCAGAGCGAGATATCCCTGGAATGATGGCTAACGCCTGGGCTAAACCAATGCTGAATCCTTTGACTAAAGTCAAATCTGATTTCTTGTTCAAAAACCATTTGGACGAAATTAGTATAATTCCCGTTACAATCAATGCCAGCGCTACAGAATGTGCATTATCAAACATTAAGGCAATTTGATCCTTTAATGATAATCCTACTATTATAGCAGGTGTTGTCCCCAATAACAAGGTGAAGATATATGTTCTAGTATTATAATCTTTGATGTCACTAAGTAATCTATGAATATCGGGCCAGAATACTACTAGGATACTCATTAGTGTTCCAATATGTAGGATTACCTCAAAGGCATTACCCGGAACATTAATACCTAATAATTTCTGTCCGAGTACCAAATGCCCTGAGCTACTTACAGGCAGAAATTCTGTTATTCCCTGCAAGATGCCTAAAATGAGTGCATCGAGAAAATCCATTCCGTGAATTTATAAGGTATAACCTAAAAACCGAATAGTAGGATTAGGTCAATCCAATGACACCGATCATCCGGCCAGCTTTAGATCCACTACGTCGGTAAGAAAAATATTTATCTGGATTGCATTTCGTGCATTCTTCGGATGACAAAATATTTTTTTCCAAAACCTGAGTACCTAAAAGCTGGTTAATGGCAACTCGTTGCAAGTCTAGAAATGAACGATCCCGATTACCATTGATTAGACAATCAATTGGAAATTTTTTGGATACCTCAGGACCGATCTCAAAACAACATTGGCGGATCGAAGGACCCATGAATGCAATAATTCCCTTTCTACTACCACCTTTTTGGACCATTTTATTAACTGTATCAGGAATAATCCTTTTTTCAACACCACGCCAGCCAGCATGCACCAACCCAATTACACCATTTAGCGGATCCGCCAAGAATAACGGAATACAGTCCGCAACCTGAATGGATAATACTATTGAATTTGAATTGCTTATCAGTGCATCTGTTGCCGCAATTTCACCAGGTGTATAGACAAATTTTACCTCCGCGGAATGAACCTGTTTTGGCTTCACAACATGATTCGGGTTCAAACCGACCAAGGTGGATAGACCCCCTCTATCATCTGGTCTTTTGTGGTGAAATGAACGAAGGGAAAATGCTGCTCGAATTCTATCAGACCTGAAAAGATCTGATAAATCCAAGTATGATTCTAATGGCATCTATAATGATGTACTACGGTGCGATGCCTTGCAGGGATAAGAACGAATCCCCTTTGAAAAAACCAGTCCTGGTAATCTGACCATTTCTGTAGCGAAGAACTTGCAGGGCCGTATTCAAATTTGGATTGGCATTAGAAAATGACACAATTTTCGAATCGCCATGAAATTCAAAAAGATTGGACAGTCGCTGAGCAATTGATACACGCCCATTATCCTGGTCATTGAAAATGACATGAAGCAATTTTGTGCATTCCAGCGCCTGTTGGAATATTTCATCCTTGATATTTACTGAATAATTACCAGCAATTATGGCCAGTCCATTCATGTGGGGACCAATATTTTTACGGTTCAAAACATCCAAATCCTGCCAGCTTTCATTGCCTACAACCTGAGTGTTAAAATGATAAATAGGGAATTGGGTACCAATGTAAGCTAGGTGTTCTGGATGTACTGGCAGATACAATGCCTGGATAGTATTTAAATCTATCTCTGCTGAATCAAATGCTGTCAGTACTTCCTGATCCTCATCTTCAGGAATATCAAATAAATCCTCATCAGTTAGTTCGAAAAGAAAATCTAAACTATCGAATTCCATGCCCAGGTATTCTTCGAAACTTTCTTCGTTTTTCACCAGATTGAACGCCACTTTTCGTAAACTCTTAAACTGTCGTTTCAAATCCGTAGGTGTACCTGAATACCATTCTACAGCCACTATTTTCTTACCCAGAAGATCGGCTTCATTTACAAAACCATCCGCCATTGCATGACCGAATTTATCTGCGGGGGCTAAAACGGCTAAACTGTCCAATTTAAGTGTTTTCGCTACATAGCGTGCCGCTATCTTTCCGCGCATTTGCAGATTAGAGTTCAACTGGTAAATATTACTTCCCAGCGAGGCCAAACCATCTTGAGTAGAGCTTGGCACAAGCAAAGGTATATTTTTTCCCTGCACAGTATTAGCCGCCACCAATGCATTGGTTGTACTGATAGGACCAATAATTGCTTTTACGGCCGGATTACTTTCCAAAGCATTTACGGCACGAATGGTTTCAATTTCACTTCCCCGATTGTCCTTGATTATTAAAGCAATTTTTTGGTCCCGATTATTAATTAATTGTATCGCTTTATACATTCCGCGTAGAAAAGAATTCCCAGCCATCATATTATCCCCCGACAATGGCAAAACAACGCCAACAGTCACTGTGGTCGTTGGCGGTTCATATGATGCTCGCAGTAATTTTTCGTATAAATCGTAGTATGCTACAGGCACTTGTTCTAGATGCAATGAGTAAAGGGTTAGGGCGCATTTGTCTGGATACCCTGAAGCGATATCATTGAAAGCATTAGCTAAGATACAAATGGTTCTCTGGTCTGTGCCTGTCTCAACCATTAGTAATTCAGCTATTATATCAGGTGCAATATTTAACTGAATTGTTTGAAGGATACGTTCATCAATTAAAGCGAGGAATTCATCATCATTGGCCAAGGATCGAGCCCTGATATACATACGAAAGGCTGAACCAAAATTTTCTTCATCAATAAATATGTCGCCAAACTTCAGAAATACATCCTTAATGTATTGGTCTGTAGGAAAAGTTTGCAGGAATTCACGACCTAATTCTTTTGTCTTTTGGGTTTTCCTAAGAGCATAGGTTGTTTTAAGTAATAATATTTTTGCGGTCGATTCGTAAGCGTCTAATGGTTTTTCTAAGAGCTTATTTAGTATAGTTTCTGTGGTTGCAAAACGATCTTCATTAAAGTGCTCTACAGCCATATCTAATTGTTTTTGAATCAAACGTGATTGAAACCAGTTTTGGCTAAAAACAGGTACTATAAAGAATAGCAGAATTATGATATTCCGCATCAATCTACTCAACAGTATTAGGTCAATTTTCAGAAAGTTGAAAATCCTGCCCATCTTAAATACTTTCATCCTTGGCGAATATTATTGTTTTTTCCATTATTCAAAACCATTATTTAATTAATGATAGAAAATACATAATGAGATAGTGAAACACCATCAAAATGGATGACTACACACAATACTACATACTTAACTGAAACGAAAAGGTTTCAAAATAGACAGCGTAAGATTAAAGATAAGTGCAGTGTTTTGTTTAAAAGATAGGAAGGTTAAGAGTGAGTGAGTTGCCCCCACTCACTCTTACGATCAATACCCTCCCCAAAATTGTTATAAAAAACATAACATTTATCATGTAAAGTAAGATTTTGATAAACATTCTGAGTTAAGTGGAGCCTATTTAGCTCATATCTTGGTGATGTATTATGTTTGAAAAAAAAGAAATCCTCATCTTTCAAATGTGCGCTATAATTCAAAACACGCGAAACAATTATATGCTTAAATCTATTTTGTACGATTGATTTTGAATTAAAATCAATTTTGTTTTGTTTGCTTATCTTTTTATTAGAACTATAAAGATACCTTAGATCAAATCGAAGGTCACGAATCTTAAGTTTAAAATTTGGTTTAATATCAGAAATAAACATCTGATATAGTTTGCCTAAAAATATTGGTAATTCAAATGACCTGGGTCACATTTAATACCTTTTTTAAATTGTTTGGATAGGGGGATTAGTATTCTTTGACTTCCTTAATTGTGCCGTCTGCGTTGTAGTAAGTCCATTTACCATTATAACTCCCCCAGAAATCAGTATTTCCTTCCGATTTAATTTTTCCAATGAATGTACCATCTTTCCATTCACCTACATATTTTATACCATTAGAATGGGTGTATGTACCCTGACCATAATATTCATCATCTTTCCATTCGCCTTGCCATTGTTCTCCAACTCGGTATTTAATTATACCTTGACCATTCCTCTCACCATCTTTCCACTCGCCCACATACGTTGTACCATCAGCGTAATTAATTGTACCTTGGCCATTTAAGTTCTTACCATCTTTCCACTC
>CAJWGZ010000029.1 GCA_913041075.1 uncultured Fidelibacterota bacterium
CAGGCGGTACGCGTGAATGGATTAACCGAAATCGCACTGACTAAACTTGATATATTGTCCGACAATGGAGACCTGTCTGTTTGTACCGCTTATAATATTGATGGCCAACTAGAACAGGAGATGCCGGCCAGCTTACATAGATTCAGATCAGCCGAACCAGTATACCAGACGTTGCCTGGCTGGGGAGAATTATCAGATGATATGACTGAAAAAGGATATAAAAGCTTACCGGAAAACCTCAGAAATTATGTAAAATTCATCGAGGATCAAGTTTCCTGTCATGTTAGTATTATTTCTATTGGTCCCGAAAGAAGCCAAACCATCATTCGCTGAAAATTGACTTTCACAAAAGAAACGCTTGATTTTAACGGCAAAACTGATGCCGAAATAATCAATATATTAGATGAGTATAATATTCCTCTCGCTCCTGAAGAGATAAAAAAAATACAAAATGATTTCCTCGCCCGGGCACCTTCAGTCGCCGAATGTGTGCTCTTTTCGATCGAAGGTTCAGAACATTGTTCATATAAAAGTAGTCGATCCCACCTGCAACAGTTTGTAACTACTGGTCCTGATGTGATACTGGGAGCGAAAGAAGACGCGGGGGTGGTGGCGGTTGCAACTGATAACGCTGGGCAACGTTGGTGTATTGTAATGAGCCATGAGTCCCATAACCATCCATCGCAGATCGTCCCCTATGAAGGCGCCGCTACTGGGGTTGGTGGAAACGTGCGCGATGTTTGCTGTATGGGAGCTGAGGTCATTGCTACAACAGATAGTTTCCGGTTCGGAGATATCCAATCTAATAAAACTAAATGGATTCATGATGGTGTTGTAGATGGTATTGGTGGATATAGCAACCCCTTGGGTATACCCAATATTGGCGGAGATATATATTATCACAGTGATTATAACGACAATTGTTTAGTAACTCTAGTCACCCTCGGTGTAGTACGCGCCGATGAGATTTTTCATTCATATGCTCCAGAAAACGCTGTAGGGTATGACCTAGTTCTTGTGGGCAAGCCAACTGATAATAGTGGTTTTGGCGGCGCCAGTTTTGCATCCCTGGAACTAGAGGAGGGAAAAAAAGAGCAGAATAAAGGTGCTGTTCAGGAACCAAATGCGTTCCTGGAACGCCATATATTAAAATCAACATATGCGCTCTTTGATAAGATTAAAGAAAAGGGTTTACTGAAGAAGGTTGGTTTCAAAGACTTGGGTGCTGGAGGTGTGGCCTGCGCCAGCGTTGAGCTGGCTGACACAGCCGGTTACGGAGCGGAGGTGTGGCTAGACAATGTGCACATAAGTATGCAGGGTCTTCATCCGTCTGTCATATTATGTTCTGAAACGCAAGAACGCTTCATGTGGGTTTGCCACCCAGATATTACTGATCTGATCATTGACCACTACAATAGAACCTTTGATATGCCAGGTGTATCAGAATTGGCTCGCGCTTCTGCTATTGGAAAAATTCGCAGTGACAATCAATATATAGTACACGTCAATGATGTCGAGATTGTAAACGCCCCCGCGCCAATGGTTACAAAGGGATTTAGATATGACCGCCCGTTCCAGTCGCCGAACTCAGTTTACACCGAACCTGAACTGCCAGAACCGGAGGATTATAACACTATACTGCTGAATTTAATGGCCCACGAAAATATTAGCTCTAGGCTCGGGGTGTATGAAACATACGATAAACAAGTGCAGGGCCGGACCATTATTGAACCGGGCAAAGCAGATGCGGGTGTTCTGGCGCCGTTCAATGATGAAAAGTATCCTGAAGAAATCCGCCATGTCGGCATTGCCCACGCTACAGATCACAACCCTTTATACGGCAAGATCGACCCCTATTGGTGTGGTGTAAATGCCGTTGCCGAAGCCATGCGCAATGTAGCTGCGACAGGAGCTACGCCCCACGCAATGACCGATTGTCTCTGCTTTGGTAACCCGGAAAACCCGGAGCAAATGTGGGAATTCGCAGAAGCAACTCGCGGGGTAGCAGATGCCTGTAAAGGGATCCACCTTAAAAACAACAGAGATTATCCCGTCCCCATTATTGCCGGCAATGTAAGTTTTTATAATGAATCAAAAATGGGCGCCATACCTCCTAGCCCAATTGTCAGCTGTTTGGGAAAGGTAGCCGATGTGAATAAGGCAATCACCAGCGGATTCAAGGAAGTAGGTTCCGCAATATTATTGATTGGCCAAAGAAAAAATGAATTAGGCGGCAGTGCATATTATGCGCTATTTGATGAATTGGGAAAAAATATCCCCAAGCCTAATTTAGCTGAGGTCGAGGCAGAAATATGGGCCCTTACTGATGTGATTGATGCCAGCCTCGTGCACGCTACCCACGATATTAGTGATGGTGGAGTAGCTGTAGCGCTGGCGGAAATGTCATTTGAAAACGAGATTGGTTTTGAGATTGAAATAGAACAGGATATGCGCACTGATCAATGGTTGTTCTCCCAGACCGGCGGTTTCATATTGGAGGCAGATAATATCAATCTCCCTGCAATTATTTCTATAATGTCAGGCTATGGAATTTCAGTAACAGAACTAGGCAGAACTACCGCACACCAAGTAATGGTATTTGGCAATGTGATCCACGTACCGCTGGCTAAGGTAAAAGAATCTTGGCGTGGTGGATTGCGCGATAAACTAAAATAAAGCGGATTTATAAATGATAGAAAAAATAACTAAAAAAATTGTATTTAAGATTATTAAGGAACGTTTCGTAAAAGAGGTTCCCTTTCTCAAATTATTAGGCATCAAGGTATCAAAGTTTGATTATCCGGAGGTCGAGATGGTCCTTGATTGGAATAATGAGTTAATGGGTAATGTTGTTCAAGAATCTCTGCACGGTGGCGTCACGGCTACAATTCTAGATTCTGTAGGAGGGTTGGTAGCCGTAGGAAACTTTATTTCCACGGAAAAGAACCTGACTGCTGATTATCTGAAAACCCGTATTGGTCGTATGGGTACAATTGACATGCGGGTAGATTATTTATTGCCGGGGAGGGGGGCAATATTTACCGCCACAGGGCGGGTGATCCGGGCGGGAAAAAGGGTCACGGTTTGTCGCATGGAAATGCACAACGATAAAAATGATTGCATCGCCCTGGGTACCGGTTCCTATTTATGGAGCGATAAAAAAGACCGTGTCCCAAAATAAAATAGATTATAAATCAGCTGGTGTAGACATCGATGCCGGCAACGAAGCGGTAGAGCGCATAAAAAAAGGAGTGCGGTCAACATTTACAACTAATGTGCTCACTGGGCTGGGCAGTTTTGGTTCGCTCTATGATCTCAAATCCATACTAGATGATTATGAAAATCCTGTCTTGGTCCAAAGTATTGACGGTGTCGGAACCAAGACCATCATCGCTCGCAAGTTGGGCAAGTTCAACACTATCGGTGTCGATCTATTAAGCGCCTGCGCAAATGATATTTTAGTTATGGGAGCTCGACCACTCACTTTTTTGGACTATATTGCCAATGACAAACTGATGCCCGATACCATTGAAGAAATTGTGGCTGGGATGGTGCAAGCATGTCGAGATACAGGGGTGTCTCTTGTTGGTGGTGAAATGGCTGAAATGCCCGATACCTACCTGCCTGGTGAGCACGATCTTGTGGGTGTCATAACTGGTGTGGTGGAAAAAGATAAGATCATTACTGGTGAAACTATCCAGCCCGGTGATGTGGTTCTTGGCTTACCGTCTAGTGGCCTGCACACAAACGGCTATTCCCTCGCTCGTAAACTCTTCTTTGAAATAGGCGGCTATGATGTGAACGATACGATCCCAGAATTGGAAAAATCTGTTGGACTTACCTTGCTGGAACCACATATCAATTATACCAATCATGTGTTCGGCGTGTTGGACAAAGAGATTGGAGTGAAGGGTATTGCCCATATTACCGGTGGCGGACTGGTGGAAAATATTCCGCGCATTCTGCCAGATGGCTGTGATGTTGAGATCCATAAAGAATCATGGCCAGGTGTACCCATATTTAATGTAATGCAATCCATCGGCAATGTTGATGAAAATGAAATGTACCGTGCTTTTAATATGGGTATTGGTATGATTATTATCGCTGCGCCAGACCAAGTAAATAGTATCAAGAAAATAATTGATGTACATGAAATTGGTTTTGTGGTTGCGGGTGGAAATCAAGTGAACATTATTTAATGCGGGAGGATATAGCCATTGTCCAATTTCCTGGATCCAACACGGAGCGGGAAACATTTATGGCGTGCCGCCGGTCGGGGTTGAATCCGGTAGAATTCCTATGGAATGAAACTCATGAAAAACTAACCAACTGCGCTGGATATATAATAATAGGCGGTTTTTCATATGAAGATAGATCCAGGGCTGGTGTAATCGCATCTCTAGATCCAATTATAAATGTAATCAAGGCCGAAAGTCAAAAGGGGAAACCTGTGCTGGGTATTTGCAATGGAGCGCAAATATTAATTGAATCTGGTCTGGTCCCTGGAGTAAATAATTATGCTCTTTGCGCTGCCCTGACGGATAATAAACGAGTAATAAATGGGGACGTTCTTGGTACTGGTTACTATAATTCTTGGGCAAATATCACTTGTGTGGTGGATCCAAACCAAACTGCCTTTACTAGGCATTTAGATACTAGTACGTTTATTCGCGTGCCATTCGCCCATGCGGAAGGTCGGTTTATTATACCAGATGATTTACTTACTACCTTAATCAATAATAATCAAACGCCCTTCCGTTACTGTGATGATACCGGCAATATTATCAACGAGTTTCCGGTTAACCCAAATGGCTCAGTATATAATGCGGCCGCAGTTTGTAATCCTGCCGGCAATGTAATGGCCATGATGCCGCACCCGGAGCGAACGCCTAACGGTGATGTAATTTTCAAATCTATGGCTGAATACATTAAAGAAGAACGTAGCAATAAAATATTACCTTTAGACTATGAACCACACAAATATTCTATTCAACAATATTCCTCAGACCCTGACGGTGTTGAGTGGTTGGTAAACATGATCATAACCGATAATGAAGCCATCTCAGTCCATAACGCCTTGGCCCATTTGGATATTCCGGTCACAGTACAACGCATGACGCACTGGGAGATCATAGCCGATAATAAAACCAGTTCGTTGCAGAATGAATTAATAGAAAGTGGAGAGCTGTTTAATAGTAATAAAGAATTCATCGCTGACAATAAGCCAAATAATAATAGTGCAACCTTCCTTGTACGGCAAAAAGAGGATATGCTAGGCAGACAAAAACAGCAATCTCTAACCAACCGGTTTGCAATTGATGGTATACGCGAAATTCGCCATGGAGTCCTGTGGAACATAACAGTAAACAGTGGTAACTTTGATACGGCTATCCAACAAGTTTTGGATAACCACATTTTATACAACCCCTTTTCACAGGATTGCTATAAATATGGATAATGGCTATCGGAGCCGCATAGCTTCAGAATTGGACAACTGTTTAACCAAAACAACGCTTCCTGTCGGTAACAAGAAATTGGGGAAAGTCCGCGATCAATATGACCTGGGTGATAAAATTGTCCTTATTACTACAGACCGCCAAAGTGCTTTTGATCGGGTGCTGGCGGCCATCCCATTTAAAGGCCAGGTCTTGAACCAAACTAGTGTCTGGTGGTTCAACCAGACAGAGAATATTATTCCGAATCATTTAATTGCCACACCGGACCCCAATGTAATTGTTGCCAAAAAATGCTCCGTGTTTCCCATTGAATTTGTCGTGCGTGGTTATATCACCGGCACCACCAATACCTCGCTATGGACAGTATATAATAGTGGCAGTCGGGAATATTGTGGCAATACCCTGCCCGAAGGATTGATTAAAAACCAGAAGCTGAAAAATAATATGCTAACTCCCACCACGAAAGATGAACACCACGACCGGCCTATTGCGCCTGAAGAAATTGTAAGCGAAGGTTTGATGACGCATGAAGACTGGGAATATTGCAGCTCAGTAGCATTAGAACTTTTTACCTTTGGGCAGCAACAGGCAGCAAAACATGGTTTGATTCTCGTGGATACTAAATATGAAATGGGGCGGGATGAAGATGGTAATATTGTACTAATTGATGAAATCCACACGCCAGACTCAAGTCGTTACTGGATCAATGAATCATACGAAACAAGAATGGCGGCAGGAGAGGAGCCGAAAAACATCGATAAGGAATTCTTGCGGTTGTGGTTCGTTGAACATTGCGACCCCTACAATGATGCCGAGCTGCCGCCTGCGCCGACCGATCTAGTTATAGAGTTATCAAGTCGATATATTTATCTGTATGAAACTATAACTGGCGAACAATTCACGCTACCGCCCGATGGTGAAATGATATTGGATAGAATTGTTTCAAACCTGAAGGAATACTTATAAATGAAAACAGTTATTATTATGGGTTCAACATCTGATGAGCACCACGCAAAGAAAATTACCGATAAGCTTGATAATTACGGGATACAATGGGAACAACATGCCGCCTCTGCGCATAAGGATCCACGCAAAGTCTTGGACATCCTAGATAGCAATAAGAACGAAAAAGACCTGGTATATATTACTATTGCTGGCCGCTCCAACGCCCTGTCTGGGTTTGTGGCCGCCAATTCAGAATTCCCCACCTTGGCCTGCCCGCCTTTTTCTGATAAGACCGATATGTTGGTTAATATCCATTCCACAATCCAGATGCCTAGCAATACACCTGTACTTACTGTGCTCGACCCGGGAAATTGTGCCTTGGCAGTGAAGCGAATATTTGGTGCCTGATCAACTGGATAGTATCTCACCTCTGGATGGCCGCTATAATAAAGATGCTGCTGTCTTATCACATTATTTCTCTGAATCAGCGCTAATGCGCTACAGGCTACAGGTGGAGGTTGAATATCTGATCGCCTTAAGTAATGAAAATAAAATTACTGCCCTGCCGCCAATGCCCAACTTAGTACAAACAACATTAAGAAAACTGTATGAGAAATTTGATTCGCGAGCAGCGCGGCGTATCAAAAAAATTGAAACTCAAACAAATCATGATGTAAAGGCAATAGAGCAGTACATTGGTGAAAAATTACAAAAAATCAATTTAAGCAAATTCATTCCCTGGGTACATTTTGGACTTACATCTGAAGACATAAACAATATTGCCTACAGCTTGATGTGGCGGGATGGAATGAAATATGTTTACCTGCCGATGTTAAATGCCCTGCAAAAAGAAATTAAGAAATTAAGCCGTCTTTACAGTTCCGTAGCTATGCTGGCCCTTACCCACGGTCAGGCAGCTACACCCACCACATTCGGCAAAGAAATGGCTGTCTTTCACCGCCGCCTGAACAGGCAGGCAACCATGTTAAAAGAACAGCGTTTACAGGGAAAAATCAGTGGCGCTACTGGTACCTGGGCCGCCCATATAGTGGCCTATCCGGGAATAGATTGGATCCGCTTTTCCGGGCGCTTGGTAAAACGGTTTGGACTGAATCCAAGCCCCGTGACCACTCAGGTAGAACCACATGATTCCCTAGCAGAAAGTTATCATATTCTCGCTCGGATCAATTCCATTCTAATTGACTTTACCCGAGATATGTGGTTATATATCAGCCGCGCAATTCTGGGGCAGAAAAAGATAACTGGCGAGACCGGATCATCTACTATGCCGCATAAAATAAACCCTATCTATTTTGAAAATGCCGAAGGAAATTGTGGTTTAGCTAATGCCGTACTAAACCACCTCGCCAGCAAACTGACAGTCTCCCGCATGCAGCGCGATTTATCCGGTAGCACTGTGGTTAGAAATCAGGGTGTGGCTCTTGGTCACAGTTTTGTAGGTTTGAACAATCTGCTGAAAGGCCTTGATCGCATTACTATTAATCAAGAAAATATGTGTGCTGAATTAGATAAACACTGGGAAGTGTTGGCTGAGGCAATACAAACAATATTGCGAAAAAATGGACACCCGGGTGCTTATAATAAATTAAAAAATTTAACGCGGGGTAACTGTCTTGATCAGGAAACAATTCATAAATTAATTTCCGATTTAAATATTACTACAGATGATAAAAATAATTTGCTGAAATTGACACCGGCAGATTATACCGGGTTAGCCCATAAACTTGCACAGCTGAAATAATGTGTGGTCTAGCTGGCATTTATTCTCATAAACCAGTAGCAACAGAGCTCTATGACAGCCTGATCCATTTACAGCATCGTGGTCAAGATGCGGCAGGAATCACCACCTATAATAAACACATGCACAAAACGAAGGGTCTGGGCCTGGTGCGCGATATCTTTACCGAAAAAAAGATAAAGCGCTTGAAAGGTAATATTGGTATCGCCCATACCCGGTATCCTACACATGGTGGTTTTGGCCATGGTGAAATACAGCCGTTTTGGACATCTGTTCCCTATGGTATCGCCCTAGCACATAATGGAAACCTTACTAATTATAATGAACTTGCAAAAAATATCACCAGCAACGAATCCCGTTATTTAAATACAAATAGTGATACAGAGGTGTTGCTGCATTTATTTGCCGAACTACTGCATGATAGAAATAAACATGACAATGATAAAGAATTTTTCGACGGCCTATGCTCTGCGCTAGAAAATATTTACGAACATGTCCATGGTGCATATTCTGTCGTTGCATTGGTTATCGGCAAGGGTTTGGTTGCTTTTCGGGACCCACAGGGTATCAGGCCTTTAGTTAAGGGGATAAGATCCAATAGCAATGGTGAACACGATTATATTATTGCTTCAGAGAATACCATGTTTTACCCGCTAGGATTTAAACCAGATGGGAATGTACTGCCGGGAGAATTAATTTATATAAGTGAAGGGGGTAAGGTGTTTAGTAAGCGCCTAATGAAAAAGTCATTTAACCCCTGTATCTTTGAATACGTTTACTTTGCGCGGCCAGACGCTACCCTGAATGACGTAAGTGTGTACCGGGCACGACTACGAATGGGACAAAACCTAGCTGAGGGGTGGAAAAATAAATACCCTGAAAAAATTCCTGACATTATTATTCCAGCGCCAAGTACAGCAAATACTGCTGCTCTTTCAATGGCTACAGCGCTGGGTGTTCGTTATTCAGAAGGATTATATAAAAATCCTTTTATCGGGCGCACGTTTATTATGCCCGGACAAAAAGCCCGTAAGAAATCTTTGCGCTATAAACTGACTCCTCAGGTTACAGAAATCTCCGAAAAAAAAGTGATGATTGTTGATGACAGTATTGTTCGTGGAAATACTTCCCGTGAAATCGTACGCATGCTAAAAGATTTTGGTGCAACTGAAGTTTACTTTGCTGTGGCTTCTCCGCCTGTGCAATCGCCTTGTTTTTATGGAGTGGACATGCCCACTCGCGCGGAACTAATAGCCAACAATAAATCCGTGGATGAGATCAGACAATATCTGGATGTAGATTTACTGTTTTACCAAAATATTGATGATCTGGCAGAAGCAGTTATGCGCAAAGGTGATCATCATATTGATCGACCATGTATGGCTTGTTTTGATAAACATTACATCACCAGTGAGATGAATATTAAAAAAATTCAACAACTGGAATCGATGCGTATTAACGACCGCAACGGCAACTAAGTCTACTATGAATATATTAGTTATTGGCTCTGGAGCCAGAGAACATGCAATTGTAAGAGCCCTCGAACGATCCCCAAAAGATAAAGAAATATTCTGTCTGGGATCTAATGTAAATCCAGGTATCGCAGAACTTTGTGCTGATCTTACGGTTGCGAATATTAATGATACACACACAATAACCAGCTATGCCGAGAAAAGGGAGGTTGATCTGGCAATTATCGGCCCTGAAAATCCATTGGCTGTCGGTGCTGCTGATGTGCTTTGGGACAGGGACGTTAGGGTGGTGGGTCCAAGGAAAGATCTGGCTCAGATAGAAACATCAAAAGCATTTACTCGCGACCTGCTCACCGAATACAATATTTCAGGCTGCCCCAAATACAAAACATTTTCATCTTTGAGTGGGGTAGCAGAATTTTTGGGCGAACTAGGTGAAAACTATGTGGTAAAATACGATGGGCTGGCTGGAGGTAAGGGAGTTAAGGTGTCGGGTGATCATCTTCATTCACACGATGATGCAAAAATCTATTGTCAGGAACTAGTAGAAAAAGGTGGTGTTTTTGTGCTTGAGGAAAAACTTATCGGCCAGGAATTCTCACTAATGAGTTTTTGTGATGGGGAAACCCTCAAACATATGCCTGCAGTACAAGATCATAAGCGTGCCTATGAAGGTGATACTGGTCCCAACACGGGTGGTATGGGAACCTATTCCGACGGGGACCACTCCCTGCCTTTTCTGACAAAATATGATGTTAATCAAGCCCATGAAATCAATATAGCCACCGCAAAAGCATTAAAAAACAAATTTGGTGACGGATACAAGGGTGTGCTTTATGGCGGATTCATTACTACAGCAGATGGTGTAAAATTAATTGAGTACAATGCACGCTTTGGGGACCCGGAAGCCATGAATGTTCTTTCGCTCTTAGAGTCTGATTTTATTGAAATTTGCAATGGTATTACCGATGGTAGACTAAATCAGGTTGACGTGCGCTTCAAAAACAAGGCTACCGTATGTAAATATGCTGTGCCGGAAGGCTATCCCGATAACCCCATAAAAGGTGAATCTATTGATCTTTCAAATATTGAAAACCCCGATAGCTTATTTTACGCGTCGGTGGATGTACATAATGGAAAACTTATAGAAGCGGGAAGTCGGACCGTTGCAGTTGTTGGTATAGCAGAATCTATTTCTGCAGCAGAACAAATAGCAGAAAAGGAAGTTTCTGCTGTGGGTGGACCGTTATTTCACCGCGCAGATATTGGAACAGACGCTTTGGTGCAAAAACGGGTTGACCAGATGAAATTACTACGATGATGCGGCTTGGTGTGCTTGGTTCAACCAAGGGCACCGATCTACAGGCCATATTAGATGCAATCCATAACGATGCGTTGGATGCAACGGTTGTGGTTGTGGTTTCAAACAGGGAAAATTCATACATTTTAGAGCGTGCAAGAAATCATAATGTCCCGGACATTTTTATTCCCCATACAGGAAAAACAAGGGATGAATATGATCGAGAAATAACAGCAGCATTACTTCAACACAACGCTGACCTGGTGTTGCTGGTCGGTTTTATGCGAATTCTAAGCGCAGAATTTTGCCGAAAATGGCAAGATCGAATACTGAACGTACATCCATCGCTTTTACCCAAATACGCCGGGGGGATGGATACCAATGTTCACGAAGAAGTTTTGCGGAACGGTGATATGGAAACGGGGTGTACAATACATTTTGTAACCGAAGAAGTGGATGCCGGGCCAATACTAATCCAGAAAAAATGTGCTGTGGGTGGAGAGGACACGGTCGAATCACTAAAAACAAAAGTGCAAGAATTGGAAGGAATGGCGTTTATTGAAGCCATCGAAATGATTGCTAATAAATACTAAATTGAAACAACCGATTATCCGATTCATTTGAATAAACAAAAAATAAAAATCCAACGGGCCTTGCTATCTGTTTTTGATAAAACAGGAATCGTGGATCTGGCTGAATCGCTAAATCAGCATGGTGTTGAAATTATATCAACCGGTGGCACAGCAAAAACATTAAGTGATGCCGGTTTGCGAGTAACAGGCATAAGTACCTATACTGGATTCCCAGAAATAATGGATGGAAGAATAAAAACAATTAACCCGCTGGTTGAGGGCGGCATTTTGGGTCTGCGGGATAAACACGC
>CAJWGZ010000030.1 GCA_913041075.1 uncultured Fidelibacterota bacterium
ATTGAAGAGGATGAAGAACTTGCTGAAGGTGAAGAACTTGCTGAAGGTGAAGAACCTGCTGAAGGTGAAGAAGGCAAACAAGAAGAGAGCTCACGGCCATCTGGAGATAAAAAAGAAAAGTAATGATCGCTTTTATTGGACTTGGTAATCCCGGCAATGAATTTGTCGATACAAAGCATAATGCTGGCTATTGGGTAATTGATGAATTAGCCAGACGCTGGGAATGTAATTTCATGCCAGGGACTGGGGATTATGTATATGCTAAAAATACTGGTAAAGAAATTGTCTTAATGAAACCGACAACAGGAATGAATGCCAGCGGTATAGCGATAAAGCATTTTTTGGGACTTTTTGATATAAATTTAAAGGACCTTAATGTGTTTCTAGATGATGTAGACCTGCCATTAGGGCGGTTACGTATACGACCAAAAGGTGGAGATGGTTGCCACAGAGGACTGGAATCAATTATCTATCACATTGGCAATACTCATTTTCCCAGGGTCCGAATTGGAGTGGCCTCAACCGATCATAGGAGGCCTGCAGAACAATATGTACTTAAGCCATTTAGAAAACAAGATAGACCTTTGGCACAAGAAATGATCCAGGTAGCAGCAGATGCGGCAGAATCACTTTTATATGAAGGACTGGATAAAACAATGAACCAATATAATTCAAGTGAGAAAATTGAATCATGACTGATGTAAATACTTATTTATGGGCTGTTTTAAATGCTGGTGTTCTGGCGTTGATCTATGCTGCTTGGAAAACTAATTGGATTAATAAACAGGACCAAGGAACAGAGCGAATGGTATTAATCGGTAAGAGTATTGCTGAAGGTGCGATGGCATTTTTGAAAGCTGAATATCGAATATTAGGAATATTTGTAGTTGTGGTAGCGCTCCTACTGGGAATTGCAAATGCTGGAAGAACAGATTCTAGTGCATTGATCTCTTTATCATTTATAGTAGGTGCATTTGCTTCTGGATTAGCTGGGTTTCTGGGTATGAGAGTAGCTACAAAAGCAAACAATCGTACAACCCATGCCGCGCGAAGCAGCCTTGCCGCAGCCTTAAATGTGGCTTTCACTGGTGGTTCTGTAATGGGCTTAAGCGTTGTTGGTCTTGGATTAATAGGACTGGGATCTTTATTTATTTTTTATCAAAATATATTTGCTAATGACTATAATAAGGTAATAACTGTTATTTCTGGTTTCTCCTTGGGAGCTTCCTCAATTGCATTATTTGCTCGTGTTGGTGGTGGTATTTACACAAAGGCAGCTGATGTTGGTGCTGACCTGGTAGGAAAAGTAGAAGCTGGTATACCCGAAGATCATCCTTTGAATCCGGCAACTATCGCAGATAATGTTGGTGATAATGTTGGTGACGTTGCTGGCATGGGCGCTGATTTATTTGAATCATACGTGGGCTCCATAATTGGATCAATGGTGCTTGGTGCAAGTATAGTTGTAATGGGTGGCTTTGATATTAGTTTTGTTATTTTACCATTATTGATTGCCGCTTCTGGAATTATAATGTCTATTGTGGGCACTTTCCTTGTTGTGGTCAAGGAAGGTGGAAATCCTCAAAAGGCATTAAATAAAGGCGAATTTGTTTCTTCATTTATTTTGATTGGAGTAATCTACTTTTTAATTCAAAATATTTTACCGGTGAATTTTTCCCTCAATGGCTTATCCTACACGAATACGGGTGTATTTATTGCTACCATCATCGGTCTATTCGCAGGTCTTGGCATTGGGGTTATCACAGAGCACTATACGGGGACACATAATAGTCCCACTAATTCAATTGTTAAACAATCACTAACCGGACCTGCGACCAATATTATTGCTGGTCTGGGGGTAGGAATGCAGTCAACTGCAATACCAATAATAATAATTGCTGCAAGTATTATTGGCGCATACCAATTTGCAGGCTTATATGGTATAGCAATGGCAGCATTGGGCATGCTTGCGAATACTGGAATTCAATTAGCTGTGGATGCTTATGGACCAATATCAGATAATGCCGGAGGTATCGCAGAAATGGCTGATTTGCCAAGTGAAGTACGTGAACGAACCGATAAATTGGATGCAGTAGGAAATACAACTGCGGCAATTGGCAAAGGTTTTGCTATCGGTTCTGCTGCTCTAACTGCATTGGCTTTATTCGCGGCATTTATGGTTCAGACTGGAATTAAAACGATCGATATATCTAATCCGATGGTTATGGCTGGATTATTTGTTGGCGGTATGTTGCCTTTCCTTTTTTCTTCAATGGCAATGGGTGCAGTAGGCCGGGCAGCTATGGCGATGATTGAAGAAGTGCGTCGACAGTTCAATGATATACCAGAATTATCGGCAGCACTTGCTGTTATGAATAAATATGGTGATGACGATGAATGGTCTGATGAGGATAGAGCCGTTTTTGATGCAGCTGATGGGAAAGCTGAATATAGTAAGTGTGTATCCATTTCAACGCAATCTGCTATAAGGGAAATGATAGTTCCCGGGCTTTTAGCAATACTAACTCCAGTTGGTGTTGGTTTCCTATTTGGACCGGAAATATTAGGAGGATTACTTGCCGGAGTGACAGTGTCCGGTGTGTTAATGGCTATATTTCAGTCAAATGCTGGGGGTGCCTGGGATAATGCTAAAAAAATGGTTGAAGAAGGCGTGGAAGTAGCTGGTGAAGCCTATGGAAAGGGTTCTGATGTTCACAAAGCTACAGTGGTTGGAGATACAGTTGGCGACCCGTTTAAGGATACCTCTGGCCCATCCTTAAATATCTTAATTAAGCTAATGTCGGTAGTATCACTTGTAATAGCACCATTGATTGCCTAGGAGAGGACAAAAATGAAATACTTTGAAACACTATATATAGTTAATCCAAACTTTGAACAAAGTCGTTTAAACACGATTATAAAAGATGTAGAAAAGAATGTTGGGAAGTTCAGTAACGTAATTGGTCATAATATTTGGGGGAAGAAACGGTTAGCATATCAAATTGATAATCAAAAATACGGCACTTTTGTTTTAATGAATTTCGAAACAGAAGAGGGCTCTGGTATTGCCGGTTTTGAATCATACATGAAATTGAATATATCCGTTCTAAGAGCTCAGACTATAAGATTAAAATCGCGTCCAACCGAAGCAGTTTTGGAAAAATCAATTCCATTAGATAATAAAGATAAATTTCAGCAATCGATTGAAGATGAGGGTAAGCCTGATAAGACGAGCGAAGATAGTTCAGCAAATGATGAAAGCGCAGAACCAGTTGAGGTGGAAAATATGAAAGAGATAGACGAAGGTGAACCAATACCTGAATCGATAGATACTGATACCGAGCAAGAGTAATTTAGAAAATATGGAGTAAGGGAATATTATGGCATTTGTTAGCAAAAGGAAATATTGTTATTTCAAAGAAAATAACATCACAGAAATCGACTATAAAGATGTGAAACTTCTGCGCCGGTTTATTACTGAGCATGGTAAAATAATGCCGCGCAGGGTAACCGGTACTAGCTCGAAGATGCACCGTAAACTTGTCCGAGAAATTAAGCGTGCGCGTAACATTGCATTAATGCCATACGCCAATGTTGCAGGTGATTAATTATGTACGATCAAACTAAGGGATTTATATTATGGATGTAATTTTACTTCAAGATGTTCAAACCTTGGGCACTGCAGGTGATATTGTAAAAGTAAAACCTGGTTATGCTCGGAATTATCTGTTTCCAAGAGGGTTTGCGCTGCGGTCGTCTAAACGGAACCGAGCTGTAGCCGAAGAAAAGAAACGCAATATAGAAATGAGTTCCAAGAGAATTGAACAAGCAAATATGTCTTTAGTAAACAAGATAAGTAAAATTGAATTAACGTTTGAGATGCAAGTTGGTGATGAGGAAAAAATGTTTGGCGCTGTGACGACAAAGGATATCCAGACTGCCTTGGAAGAAAAAGGAATTTCTATAGATCGAAGTGCGCTAATGTTAGATGAATCTATTAAGGCCTTAGGTATCTATCATATACCCGTCAACCTTGCAGGTGAACTCACTGCGGAAATCAAAATATACGTCATTAAAACTTAGTCTGTAGTCTGTATTTGTAAATAGTCCCTCACGTTACTGGTTAATTTATTTAGCGAGGGTTTTTTTATTGCACCCTTTTTATTGCCCCTCTATTTTTAACGACCATGTATGCCGATATTGCATTTCCCATCTCTAGTTACCAGGTATTTACTTATCGAATACCATACAAAATGCGAAATAGTGTCAAAATAGGTGTTCGTGTTAAGGCACCATTTCATAAACGTTCAGTAAATGGTGTAGTAGTAGGCGTCAGCGATACTACGGATTATAAAAGAAGAGTACGCTCTATAGATTCCTTAGTTGATAATGAGTTAGTGCTAGATAAGTATTTATGGAGTTTGTTGGAATGGGTAAGCGATTATTATTTAACTCCCTTGGGGCAGGTTGCGCAGACAGCTTTACCTGCAAAATTGTCATTGCAGTATAAGCTGCCAAGTCGCATAGTGGTTTCTTTTCGAAAGGCTCCAGACGTTGCATTAACTAATGCTCCAGTTCAAGAAAGAGTGCTTAGGTATCTTCAGCAAAATAAAGGACCTGTTACACTAAGTGTTCTTAAAGATATTACTTTGAACCCATCATCTGTTTGTAAAGCGTTGCTAAATAAAGGTTTGATCACTTGGGATGAGCAGGATCTATTACCTGATGTTTCAGGATTAACTTTTTCACCAATTCATAAAAAAGTAAAATTCACAAAAGAACAAAAACTTGTTTTGGAGGAGTTGCGTCAAGGACTGGAGAGTAAAAAGTTTATACCGTTTTTATTACATGGAGTAACCAGTAGCGGAAAAACTGAGATTTATATCGATATTGTTCGTCAAACCCTCGAAAGCGGTAGATCCGTTATTCTTTTATTACCAGAAATTGCACTTACCCCTCAGATTACAGGTCGTTTCCGAGCGGTATTTGGAGATACAGTGGCGCTGTGGCATTCGAAGTTAACCCACGCTACCCGCGCTTGGACATGGAAGAAGATTTGTGCCGGAGAATTCAGGATAGTCATTGGTGCTCGTAGTGCAATTTTTACACCCTTAAAAAATCTTGGTCTTGTAGTGGTTGATGAAGAACAAGAACATTCGTATAAACAGGATTCCATTAATCCTAGATACCATGCGCGTGATGTAGCACTTATGCGTGGAAAAATACACAAGATACCTGTTTTACTGGCCAGCGCTACGCCCAGCTTGGAGAGTTACTATAACCATATTCAGTCCAAATTTAAGTATTTGTATTTAGCCAAACGGTACGGTGGCGCTAAATATCCGCAGGTTTCAATTGTGGATATGGATCAAGAAACGGAAGAATCTGGTAAGACAGGTCAGATATTATCTGGATTTTTACTGGATAAAATTGAGGAACGTCTGCAGAAAAAAGAACAAGTAATTCTTATGCAAAACCGCCGCGGGTTTTCCCCTATTATACGTTGTGATGATTGTGGAGTTTTGGATATGTGTCCTGATTGCAATGTCCCCATGGCTTATCATCGCACCGGCCCTGCATTAAAGTGTCATTTTTGTGGACACTGTATTGATAAACTTTCGGCTAATTGCGGAAGTTGTAATAGTACAAATATTCGAATGGTTGGTACTGGCACACAAAAGATTGAGACTATAATTGGAGAAACATTTCCAAATGCATCGATTGTACGCGTAGATATGGATACATCCAGAAATGTGACAGCGTTAACGAGTGCAATTAGCAGTTTTGGATCCGGAGATGTGGATATTCTCCTTGGGACCCAGATGATATCGAAAGGCTTGGATTTCGAAAATGCGACATTAGTTGGAATAATTAATGCTGATACAGGATTGTTTTTGCCTGACTTTCGATCGGGGGAACGATTATTTCAGTTAATATACCAAACTGCTGGTCGAGCAGGGCGTCGCAAAAAACCGGGTGAAGTCGTTATTCAAACCTATAATTATGATAATCCTGTAATAAAATATGCTTCCAGATTAGATCTGAAAAAATATTATAATATTATCCTAAATGAACGTAATGATCTTAATTATCCACCATTTAGTTGGATGGCAAAACTAGAGCTCTCAGGAAGAAATAAAAATAATCTGCAAATAGTAGCTCAAAAAATACGTGATAATCTAAAAAACCCCTATACTGGTTTGGAAATCCTTGGCCCGGTTGATTGTTATTATGAACGTTTACGGAACAGATTCCGCATGCAGATCGTATTAAAATCCTATAAGACAGCAGACTCAAATGGAAGAAAACTTCATAATTATATTAAGAAAAATTTCCCTGATGGGAATTATTTAATTAATTCTGGGGTGAAAATAATTATCGATATAAATCCAGTTTCGTTGTTATGAAGTTATTTAGTGTTATCAACATAATATTATTGATTTCAGTTAGAATTAATGCTACAGCTTATGAAGCGCTTAATAGTTGGTATCATCCCCACTCACTTGCCATGGTGGGCTCAGGATCATCTCTTCATATAGCTGAAAGTGATCGCTTGAACCCGTCCTTAATGTTCAGTAATGAGCAGCTATTAACTATTGGCCGTGTTCAATATCCGGCGGATATTTCTTCACAAATGGTGCAGATAGTATTACCACATAATTATGGTACACTGGGCGGTACAATTCGGCATGTAAGCTATGGTATATTTGAAGGATTTGATGAAAATGGGAACCCTACAGCAAATTATGCGGCAGGTGATAGCTGGGTTACTATCAGTGTTGCCAAGCGGTTATTTGCAGGTAAAGTACATTGGGGGGTCAGTACAGGTTTTCTTTTCAGCAATCTGGGGGAATATTCTTCAACAATTCTTACAGGTACAACAGGTGTTTCATTGAATTTGTCAAAATATAATATGCATACCGGACTGGCTATTCGAAATCTAGCAGTTTCAATAAAAGACTATTCAAGTGCTGAAATGAATTTTCCTGCAATACTCAATCTTTCCTTGGCAAAGGGACTGGCCTATTTACCTTTAAAAATGGCCTTAGATATTGATTATGGATTATATAATCGATTGATGACTTTTCATTTGGGCGGAGTATTTGTTTTACCATACAATACGCAACTAAGGTTTGGTACTTCTAGCCGACGGATTGACCAACTATCCCAGATCAATCTAATAAGGGATTTTTTCACAGATACTGGTTTGGGTATAACCATTACCAATCATCAATACATCATTGATATTGGTACCTACATTTATGGTACAGGAGGGTCTGTTATAGCTATTGGTCTAGGACTAAGGTTATAATTAAGTTTATTTTATTTTATTTAAATTATTTTGTAGTTTGCATTGTTAAGAGGCGAAATGATGTGTAGATGTAATGTTATATTATTTTGTTTGATTATGGGCGTCTTTTTCACTGGCTGTGAAAAAGATTCTCCGGCAAGCATCGAAGAAGTAACACAAGACTTCACCGGTCGTAATACCTGGAAGATCATTCAACAAGATATCCTTGATCAGAGCTGTACAGACTGTCATACAGTTGGCACATCCTTTGCAGAGCAGTCGGATCTCATTTTAACTGCTGATGTGGCTTATTCGCAGTTGATAGATCGCGTTCCGCACAATCAAGCAGCGATAGATGATGGCTTGGAACTGGTTGGGACCGAAGGGTTATCTAGTTTATATAAAAGTTATTTATGGGAAAAGATTAATGCACCTGACAAAGATCATTTCTATGGTGATCATCCTTTTTATGGGTCAATTATGCCTATGGGCCTTGATTTTTTAACCAATGGTCAATTAGAGTTTATCCGACAATGGATAGTAGCTGGTGCCCCTAATTCAGGTGTGGTTGCTGATTCTACAATCTTACAGGACACGGTACGCTTTGAAGATTTTTTGTTTGAACCTCTAGCACTCCCAGAAAGTGGCATTCAGTATCATATTGAACCTTTTGAAGTGCAACCGAATAGTGAAGTAGAGTTTTTTATGCGGACAACTGGAGATACTAGTGGTCCAGTTTATATCAGCCGTTATGAACTTATGATGCGGCCCAATAGCCATCATTATATACTATATGGATTTTCAAATTCCACACCAGCTGCACTTCTACCACCGGAGGGAGTGGTCCGTCCGATAAGAGATGAGAATGGAGACTACATACTTAGTACATTCCTTTCCATGCAATACCATGTCTTTGGATTAGGCACCCAGTGGCGCAGACTTGATTATAGCCTTCCTCCTGGCGTAGCCCTGTACAATTCCAATGTGCACGGTTTTGATCATAATCCGCATTATTTTAACTATTCAGATACAACTATAATTGGTGAAGTATATGTTAATGTTCATATGGTTGATCCATCTGAGGTTGAACGCATTGCACACATATTACAAATTGGAGATAATAGCTTCTATTTACCAAAAGGTCAGGTTACTACTGTTGTAGAGGAAGAGTATTTTGATCAGACATTATATGTGTTTGAACTCTTTAGCCATGCCCATGAATTAAATACGGAGTTTGCTATAGAAATTGCTGGTGGTGAAAGAGATGGCGAGCTCGTATATATATCCTACGATTACGAACATCCACCGGTTCTAGAGCTGGACCCGCCTTTAGTAATTAATCCGGGAGAAGGATTTCGATTAATTGCAACCTATGATAACTGGCGCGATTATGATGTTTCCTTTGGCTTTTTGAGTACGGATGAGATGATGATACTGTTTGGGAAATACTATACTGATTAATGTGTAATTTTATTTAATATTTTTCCATAATTAGTTTTTTACAAGAATTCTTTATAAGAATGCGCTACAGCATTTTTATTTTCACTTTTTACTTATTAAATCCTTTCTCTAGTACAGAGGCTAATAATAACTATCCTATCATACTCATCCATGGGTTTATAGGCTGGGGACCAGAAGAAATGGGTGGTTACAATTACTGGGGTGGAAATTATGACTATGTTGAATACTTAGATTCGCTTGGTTACGAAGTCTATAATGTTTCCGTTGGTCCCATATCATCTAACTGGGATTGCGCTGTTGAAGCATATTATCAAATTAAGGGCGGCCAGGTAGATTATGGTAAAAGACATTCAACGCAATATGGAATCATACAAAAACCTTCTAGTAAAAAGTGGCCAGGATTATACCCAGAATGGGATGCAGATCACCCAATTCACATTATTGGTCACAGTATGGGTGGACAAACCGCGAGAAGACTACAGTATCTTCTTGAAAACGAAATATACATAGATTCTGCTCGAACAATTCCAGAATCAAGTGACCTGCTTGGGCAAAAACATCAGGCTTGGATAAGGTCAATTACAACGATGTCATCTCCGCATAATGGTACCACACTATCAGATATTGTTAATAATTCCGTACCTTTTTTACAGGACTTTATTGGACTAGCAGCTGTTATTGGTAACCGGTTTTACAGCTTTGATCTTGAACAATGGGCATTCAAGCGAAATGATGAGGAATCATGGTCCCGTTATTTTACTCGCATTAGAAGTCATCCTGCATGGGGAACGAGAAATTTTTGTTCGTGGGATGTGAGCCTCGAAGGGGCAAGACAATTAAATACAGTAGCCGTCGCTAATAAAAATATCTTTTATTTTTCTTTTGCTACATCAAATACGCACCTTGATTCCTTAAGTGGAAAACATGTGCCTAATAAAGATATGAGTTTAATACTTAGACCTAACGCCCATGCAATGGGTAAACAAATTGACTATTGGGCGGATAGCACAAGCATTGATTCAACGTGGTTTGAGAATGATGGTATTGTTAATACTATCAGTATGATAGGCCCAACAACAGGATTAAATGGATCGGACCAAATCATAGAATACCAAGTAAATGAAGTATTAGTCCCAGGATCATGGTATTACATGGGAAAATTAACCATGGACCACAGGACATTAATGGGGCATGGTGAAATTTCTAATGAGTTACTTAATAATATTCTACTACTATTCAAAGAGCATGCAGAAAGATTGTATGCTCTGCCGCCTTTTTAAATATTTATTAACCTAATATATTATATATCGATAAAATATTCACTTTTTCGTTTGATACCCAAATATATAATTGTATTATACAACAATGGAATTTGGCGAATTGCTCAAGGCTTTCCTCCTTGACCTTCAATCATTATTCCGTTTTCAGGTAAGCAATCCTGATCTAACCCTTCCACAGATATTACTTTTATCAACGATCTCGGACGAAGGCACCGATATGTCTTCTCTTTCAAAACAAATGGGTGTGGATAATAGCACTATGACCAGATTAATCGATGTTTTGATTCGTAATGGGTGGGCAATAAAATATAAAGATAAAACAGATGGCAGGGTCGTCATGGTTGAAATAACAAAAGAAGGAGAAGTGCTTCAGGGTGAAATTGACAAGAAAATCGATCAATTTGGAAATGAGATCTACAATTCGATATCACCGGAAGATAGAGAAGAAGTGATGGAGATCCTCACGGCATTTCACTGGGTTTTATCAAAAAACCTTTTGCGGAGTAAATAAATTGTATAATACAAATAATAGCTATTTCTCAAATAGTCTCTTACACTGGTATGATTCAAATAGCAGGGATTTACCATGGAGGAAAACTAACGATTTGTATAAGATTTGGATATCAGAGGTTATGCTTCAGCAAACCAGAGTTGATACAGTAGTTCCTTATTATTTACGGTGGGTAGAAAAATATAAATCCATAAAATCTGTTGCTAAAGCTGATGACTTAAAACTCCTAAAGCTATGGGAAGGGCTTGGGTATTATTCAAGGTGTAGAAATTTTCATAAGGCCTGTAAAATAATAGTAAATGATTATAGTGGTGAGATCCCTTCAGACTATCAAAAATTTCGATTGTTACCAGGAGTGGGGGATTATACTGCATCTGCAGTTTTCTCAATAGGCCTCAAACAGACCTATGCAGCTATTGATGGAAATGTTAGAAGAGTTATGGCTAGAGTATTAAGAATAAAAAATATTACTAATCGTAACAAAAAACGTATTAATAACACACTAATCAAATGGATGGATCCAGAACGACCGGGTGATATAAATCAGGCGTTAATGGATCTAGCGAATAGTATCTGTCGTGTCGACCATGCCCATTGTAGTATATGTCCAATTGATGAAATATGTATGGCTGAAAAAATGCCAATTCCAGAGTCATATCCTATAAAGGTGAAAAAAAAGGTTATACCACATAAAGATATTGTTACAGGTATTATCTGGCGGGGAAAGAAATTCCTCATCACCAAGCGATCAGAAAACGCATTACTTCGTGGTTTATGGGAATTACCAGGTGGGGAATTTGAGTCTAATGAAACACCAATTGAAGCTTTAAGGCGTAAAATCAAAGAAGAATGCGACATTGATATAAATATAGAAAAGGAAGTAGGTTATGTTAAACATGCTTATTCGCACTTTAAAATAACGCAAACACTTTTTCAATGCCAGACCCAGGAATCTGTTAAAAGTATAAATAAGGAATACAGGTGGATTACACCTATTGAGGTAAACAATTACCCATTCCCGAAATCAAATCATAAACTTTTCACTATACTTAATAGTGATGGCTGGAATGTATAAAACATTAGTATCAATTTTTCTTTGGCCGATTTTTATGATCATGTTTGTGCTAGGCGTGGCGGGGTATTTCATTCTCACAACCTTTA
>CAJWGZ010000031.1 GCA_913041075.1 uncultured Fidelibacterota bacterium
TCTACTTTTACTATTCTTGGCTTTACTCATTATTTAAATAACTTGGATATCATATTCTGGCTATAAATACACTGTACCTTGCTTATATAAAGGCGGTTTCATAATAGTTGCAGACTTTTTGCGACCGCGAATATCGATATCTATTTTGGTACCCGGGTTCGCATATTTCACTTTTACATAGCCCAATCCTATTCCTTTATTCAATGATGGTGATTGGGTACCACTTGTAACCCTTCCAATCTGTTCTCTATTTGAAAAAATATCATAATTTTGCCGCGGAACTGCTCGTTCCGTCATTTCAAAACAAATCAATCTTTTTTTATGGTGAACATTTTCATCCATTATTGATTCCCGGCCAATAAATGCACCTTTGTCAAATTTTGTGATCCATCTAAGCCCCGCCTCAATAGGTGTAGTCGCTTGATTAATGTCCGTACCGTATAGCGCATATTTCATTTCCATCCGGAGTGTGTCTCTCGCACCCAAACCAATTGGCAATACCTGCACTTCTTGTGTATCAAATAATTTATCCCATATAGCTGGAATTGATTCATCATTTCCATATATTTCAAAACCAAGTTCACCTGTATATCCTGTCCTTGATAAGACTACCGGATAACCAGCAACATTAGTCTTAATAAAGTGATAGAATTTTAATTCGGATAAATTATAGTCAGTAATTCTATGAAGTAGCTCACAAGATTCCGGACCTTGGACTGCAATCAGATTAGTTTCTTCACTGATATCCTTTAAAGTAACATCTCCCTTTATGTTATTTGAAATCCACTGAAAATCACTTTCAATATTTGCTGCATTTACCACCATCATATAATGATCCTCAAAGCGATAAATAACAAAGTCATCAATTATTCCACCGTCCTCTAAACACATTGTTGAATATTGCGCCTGACCATTAGATAACTTTTTAATATCATTAGTTGTCAATAATTGCAAAAAATTTTCAGCATCATTACCAGAAATTGTGAATTGTCCCATATGACTTACATCAAATATGCCAGCAGATGTTCTTACTGCATTATGTTCATCGGTTATTCCAGTGTATTGTAACGGCATTGTAAACCCTGCGAATGGGACCATTTTCGCATTAAAGCCAATATGTTTGTCATAAAGAATAGTACGCTTCATAAGCGTTTCCATTTAACGAAGGAATTGTAAATAATAATTATTCAATATATGAAAGATTGACCGATTTTATTTGGATCGCCGCTCACAGTAGCTTCAAGGCCCCTTTTATTATATCCTCTATATTTTCATCAAGGCCATCTTTAGCAACCAATTTTTTGATAACTTGGTTAATTGCACTGCGTTTGTATCCCAGTGAAATTAATACTTTTGTCACATCATCAATCTTATCCTTATCACCTGATACCAATAGAAAATCTAAATCACTACCTGTGTCTTGATCAGTGAATTTATCTTTCAATTCCACAATTATTCTTTTTGCAGTCTTTGTACCAATGCCGGGGATTGATGTCAATGATGCAACATCACTATCAATTATTTTTTTCTTGAACTCTATGGGATTTGTGCCCGAAAGAATATTCATAGCAGACCTTGGACCAATTCCACTAATTGAATTGAGTTGCATGAATACATCCCTTTCATGGTCATCATAAAACCCATACAATTCCATAATATCTTCTCGCACATGTAAATAAGTTAGTAATTCAACAGCATGGTTGGGGTCGGGGATTTTCTCAAATGTTGCCAGTGTAATAGGAATTCCCAGCCTTATTCCGCCAATATCTATTATAACTGATGTGGGGTTCTTTTTAACTAGTGTTCCTTTTATAGAATCAATCAAAATTTAAGACCAACTATTCTGGTTTAAATAACACAAGCCTATTGCCAATGCATCCGACGAGTCTAAAGGTTTAGGCAGTTTGTCTAACTGCAAAATATTTTTCACCATGTATTGCACTTGTTCCTTACTTGCATTACCATTACCTACCACGGATTTTTTAATTTTTTTCGGGGCAAATTCCGCACATGGTATGTTCTTTTTAAAACCAGCAAGGATAATCGTCCCTCTGGCTTGGCCCAGCAACATAGCAGATTTAAAATTCTTATGATAAAAAGTATCTTCAATCGCCAGGATTTCTGGCTTGTACTTATCGATTAAGATAGTTATTTCATCAAATAGATAGCCTAATCTATCTGCTAATTGCACACCTTTTGGTGGACAAATTGTTCCATAACTATGAGCTGAAATCGTATTATTTATTTTATCAATAATCCCGAATCCTGTCACCGCAAGGCCTGGATCAACACCAATTACACGCATAAATTAATCAGCTGGTTCAAAATTTGTGTAAATAGATTTAATATCATCATGATCCTCAATTTCATTTAATAACGATATAGCTTTCTCAGAATTTTCATCATTAATTTTGTGCAAATTTTTTGGCAGCATTTCAACCTTGGAAGATTCAACAAAATATCCTTTATTTTCTATAGCATTGCGGACAGACATGATATCTGCAGGATCGGTTGTTATAATAAACGCATCATGAACTGCTTCATAATCCTCGGCACCTGCATCAATTGCAGCTTCAAAAAGTGTATTTTCATCTTGATTATCCCTTGTTAAGATAATCTGACCCTTTGTATCAAACATCCACGCGACACTTCCATTTTCACCAAGGTTACCTCCGTATTTTGTGATCAAGTGTCTAATATCTGCTACAGTTCTATTTTTATTATCTGTTAATACTTCCATAAATATTGCTACACCACCAGGACCAAATCCTTCATATGTACACTCTTCATAAGTTGTTCCTGGTAGTTCTCCCGTCCCTTTCATTATAGCTTTCTTGATATTATCTTGGGGCATATTTGCATCACGGGCACTACTAATCGCGTGTCGTAATCGCGGATTTGAATCCGGATTTCCCCCACCAGCACGTACAGCTATTGTAATTTCCCTTATTAGTGTGGTAAATATTTTACCGCGCTTCGCATCAATCGCGGCTTTTTTACGCTTAATGGTGGACCATTTACTATGCCCGGACATATAAAGAGATTAGATAATTATTAATTTAGTCCAACTTAACAGAAACGAGTTGCGAAACACCTTTATTTTCCATGGTTACTCCGTAAAGGAAGTTCGCCGACTCCATAGTCAATTTGTTATGGGTCACTACTATGAATTGGGTATCATCTGAAAAATTATTGAGGACGCGTGTAAATTTTCCTATGTTAACATCATCAAGTGGCGCATCAACTTCATCGAGAATACAATAAGGACTTGGTTTCACCTGGTATATTGAAAACAATAATGCTATTGCAGTTAGTGTTTTCTCTCCAGCCGAAAGTTGGCGCAGCGACTGATTGCGCTTCCCCGGTGGCTGTGCTTGTATACCGATATTAGCTTCAAGAGGATCCGGATCTCCTTCAAGTCTCAAGGATCCACGCCCACCTTCAAAAAACATCACAAATAGCTTTTCGAAATTCCTGCGGATATTTTCAAATGTACTTTGAAATTTTTCTCGAGCAATAGAATCAATTTTTTGAATTGTATCTAGTAAATTCTTCTCAGCTTCTATTAAGTCGTCACGCTGTTCACTTAACATCAATAAGCGGCTACTTTCTTCTTCATGTTCAGCCTGTACGGCCATATTTATCGGGCCAATATTTTCAATACTTCTTTCAGTTCGCTCAATGGTAGCATTTAATTCACTTTCTGTCTCATCAACAATCATATTATCAGAGATTTCAGTATCATATCGATCTTTGATTCGCTCATTTACAAAATTGATTCGCTGTTCAAAATCAGCGATTTTTAATTCACACTGTTTTAATTCTTCCAGTAATGTTTCTCGATTTTTCTGCTCGGATCTTATTTGTGCTTGTATTTCTTCAATCTGCCGGTAGGAGTCATTTGCTGTTTCCTGTTTCAGGCTTAGGATTGATTTTTGCTTATTTACCATGCCATTAATCTCTGATAATTTATTTTCTGCTGACAAAATAGATTTATTTAAATCCTTATCCTGACTTTTTAATTGGGTTATTTCCTTAAGGATTTCTGATTTTCGAGCTGAAAATTCTTTAATTGAATCTTCCGCCGTTCGCTGCTGAAATATTACATTTTCTCTTTGGCCTTCGAGATTAAGACACTCTATGCGAAGATCCTGTGCATTTTGATGCAATTGATCTCTGTTTGATTGGATTTTAATTAACTCAGCACTTTTTTTGGTCTGTTCTTTTGCATGTTTGTTTAGTATTTGTTCTTCTTTTACAATTTCTGATTTTAAAGTATCAATCAAAAGAACCTGACTTCTGATCTCTTGCTCATTTTCCTTGATTGATTTCTTCGCAACGCTTATAGATTCAGTAAATTGACTCTGTTGAAATCCTTCTTGGACGAGATATTGATCAATTTCTGCCAGGCTAGTTGATAAATCTTTGACTTGACTATCTAAATGAACAATATCTTGTTTTGTTTTCTCAATAGATTTCTCGAGTTTTGTAGACTGCTTGTGTAATTTATGAAATTGAATTTTCTGATTTTTAATATCTCGTTTTATATTTTTTATTTTTTCTTTTCGACCAATTAGTCCTGCTTCATTATTACCATTGGAATTATTTATGATCATACCCCTAATCGAAAAAGCACCCTTCGTATCTACTAGATCCCAGTTATTCAGTGAATTATCTTTTATTCCTATCTTTAGATCTTTAACCAGAAGAATATTGCCCAGTAAAAATCTGGACAATGGCTTTATTGAATCTGTTGTTTCTACAAAGTCAACTGCCCGACCAATGAGATTGTCATCACTTCTTAGCTTCGCTGCATTTTGTTTTTCATCATTAATATCTTTTAACGGAATTATCATTAAGTTTCCAGCATTTCGTTTACGCGCTATCTCTATTATATTGATGGCAGTCTTGCGGTCTTTAACAACAATACATTTGGCATATTCTCCTAAAGCCATTTCTATCGCCGGCGCTATCGAATCGTCTACCTTAAGTAAATCACCTACAGTGCCTAGAACGCCTTTGTATTGATCCTTATTTTCCAAGATATCCTTCGCACCGCTTGGATAACCTTCTCTCGACATTAATAATTCCTCATAAATACGGCATTTAGATTCAAGGGATTTGATCCACGCAGATACTTTGTGTTCCCGTATATCTATTTGTTGTTTTTCATACTGTAGTTCTTCTAATTCGTTCGTCTTTTTTTGTAGCCGACTCTTATTTTTCTCTAATTTTTCCGTAATACTATATTTAGTGTTCTTTTTAATTTCAATTTGTTTGGCAATGGACTGGAATTCCTTTTCAAGACTTAATATTTTTTCCTCTACAAGAGAAATATTGTCCGTCTTTTCCTGAATGATTGTACTTGTACGGTCAAACAATGACTTTTTATCGGACAATTTTTGTTGTAAATCCCAACGTTTATCCTTCATTGAATCCAACATAGTTTGCAATTCTTTTAATTCACTGTCAATCGCTGCAAACGAGAATTGCTTTTGTTTGTATGAATTCAAGCCCGAATCAATCTTTGGCTGTAATTCTCTGATTACCTTTTTATAATCAGATAAATGATCCTGTAACTCATCTTTCCTTTTGTTAATCTTGTCTTGTTCTACTACCAAACGGTCCATTGTAATAATTGCTGACCGTGATTGCTCTTTCCAAATAATTATATCATTCTGTAAACCTTCCCTTTTATCATTAAAATCACTGAGTTGGTTTCGAAACTTTTCGAGTTCATCTTGCTGGCCTTTATAAACAGTCTGTAAAATAATTAGCTTTTTTTCATGAACAGATTCGTCCGATACATTTGAATCTCGTAAATGGTTTAACTCTTCGATCCGCGATTGTAATGGTTGTACCTGAATTTTATATCCATGTATTTGTAAGAAAGCCAAAGACATTTCTTTATCTTTTAATGATTCTAGTAGTTTAGCATGTCGTTCAAATCGTTTTAACTGTAAAGCAAGAGCCTTCACCTTCGCCTCTATCTCATTAATTAAATCACTAATGCGATTAAGATCAGTTCTGGTTGCTTCAAATTTTCTTAATGTGGATCTACGTTGATGTTTATATTTGTTAATACCAGCAGCTTCTTCAAACATTCGTCGTCTATCATCTCCAGTTTCAGATAATATCTGTTCAATCATTTTAAGTTCAATAACCGAATAAGCATCTGACCCCATACCTGTATCTACGAACAGATCTTGGATATCCTTTAACCGGCATGTCGCACGATTCATAAAATATTCACTTTCGCCATTCCGGTACAATCGTCTTCCTATTTCTATGTCATTATATTCTATAGGCAGTTTCCCCTTATTGTTGTGTACAGTAAGTGTTACTTCACAAACACTAAGTGGTTTGGTATTTTTTGCACCATTGAATATGACATCTTCCATTTTACCGCTACGGAGCACACTGTATTTTTGTTCTCCTAATACCCAGCGAATCGCATCAACAATGTTTGTTTTACCGCAACCATTAGGACCTACAATTGCCGTAATTCCCTCACCAAAATGCAGCACATCCTTTTTTGCAAAGGATTTAAAACCATGCATTGTTAATTCTGATATATACATTCCGAGGTATTGTGGATTATAATTTTAACGAATTTCCGTCGTGAAAACCATAGATTTAAATAGATAACAAATGGTTATCCTGGAGGCCAACTAAATCTTCTGCCACCTAGTAAATGGAGATGTATGTGAAAAACAGTTTGACCCCCATCTTTGTTACAATTGAATACGGTACGAAAACCATTTTGATCTATATTTTCAACTTTCGCCAAATTCCTCGCTGTTAAAAGAATCTCACCTACCAATACAGCATCCTCTGTTTCTAGTTCATTGATCGTGGGAATGTGTTTTCTGGGTATTACAAGTATATGAGTAGGTGCTTGCGGGTTCATGTCCCTAAATGCCAAAACGTGTTCATTTTTAAATACTATTTCACAAGGGATTTCATCATTCACAATTTTACAGAATAAACATTCATCCATTTGATTGTCCATTTCCAATTACAATTTCATTGATTATTGATAAGGCCGATACTACCGCAGTTTCCGTTCTAAGACGGCGATTCCCCAGAGAAACAAATATTGCCTTATTATCCTTCAATAGGGAAATTTCTTTTTCGGTGAAATCTCCCTCTGGGCCAATAACAAGATTGAGCCCCTTTAAATTCTTCGGTAAAATAGAATGTAATTTACCAATGTGGTTGGTCGCTTTACCTGAGCAAACTACCAAAGGTCCATCATACAATTGATCCAACCAAGACTGCAGTGAATTTTCATCCATAAAACTTGGAAATTTCGACCGCGCACATTGCTTCGTTGCAGATCTGATTATTTTATTCACTCTTTCATAATTAATAGAACGTTTTATTGATCGATCCATTGGAACCGTTGTAATAGTCCGTACACCGCACTCCGTCGCTTTTTCAATTGCCAATTCCATACGAGCACGTTTTATGATACCTATAGCAAGAAAAATATCGCAGGTTGGCTCACCATATTTGGGGAAAACTTCTTTTATAGTACCAGTGACCTTTTCTGGCAAAATATTTTCAATGATACCATTGTAGGTTGTTCCAACCCCATCAATCAACCATATTAGTTCTCCAGCTTTTATACGTAGTACATTTGATAAGTGGTGAGATTCTTTTTTATTGAGGGTAAAGTGATTATTTCGGATCTTATCTGGGTCTACAAAAAAGGACCGAAAATCAGGCAAGGATTACTTCTTCCAGTTATAACCGAAACGAACTAACGCACCATTATATTGATCACTACCATCAATTTGCCCTTTCATTGGCAGTATATCATAACCAACTCTAATGGATAGTATTGTGCTATTTGACGTCAGCAGGTCAGCTCCAACACCAAAATATCC
This sequence comes from uncultured Fidelibacterota bacterium, assembly GCA_913041075.1. Lineage (GTDB taxonomy): Bacteria > Fidelibacterota > Marinisomatia > Marinisomatales > TCS55. The sequence goes on from CAJWGZ010000031.1 coordinate 7,893, forward strand.
ACCTAAGGTAAAATAATAGTCTAGGTTAGTGTTCCACTTTTCCTTGAAGGTGCCACTTTCAGCACCATCTAGTGTTAAAAGTGGACCTACTTTCGCGCTCACGAAAGGGGCAAAATTATTAGCGATTTTTCCAACAAAAGGATAATACTTAACACCTGAAAACAGTGGTAATAGCAATAAGTTTATATCATTGAATTTGTAACTCCTGTTCGTATAATAATCCTGTATAATAATTTCATCAGGATGTTTTACATCAAAAATCCTAATCTCGCTAATAAAACATAATTCTTCACTTTTAGACCAGGTCCGATTAAAAAATATACCAGAACCGCTTTCACCTACGTCTAGTCCAAATCCAGTATAATTGAGTGAAGACATAGATTGAGATGATAAACTGCTAATTAAAATCAGACAATAGGTAATTTTTTTCAACTTGAAATTCCTCGAAGTGTATTTAGGTCATCCCATGTTTTCTTATTAGCAACTAGCCTTTCCAATGGCTCATCATTTATTATTGTCGCGTTGAAAATATCATCGACATCACTTAATGTCACATTCGTATACCAAATTTCATCCGGGTAAACTACAACTGCAACACCAAATTCACATGCATCTAAACAACCACTTTTATTTGCGCGAACGATACCCTTTAATCCATGCTGGTTAATTAATTCAACAAAACGCATGCGGATATCGAATCCACCACACCGTGCGCAACTTCCTTTTGGGCTATTCTCCGGCCTTTCATTAACACAAATAAAAATGTGCTTTTTATATTTTGCATCAGTATTCAAGGGATCAATACCACTTTTCCAAACTGATTACTATTTTCCAGATGTTTATGAGCATCTGCTATTTTTTCCATTGAAAAGATTTCATCGACTATTGGTTTAATTTTATCAGTTTGGATAAGTTCAATTACTGCATCCAACGCTTGAACGTTTCCCATTGTTGAGCCTAGAATGGATTGTTGTTTGAAAAATATATAACGTAGATCAATAGAAACTTTAGGCCCTGTGGTAGCGCCACAAGTAACCACCCTACCATGCTTACCAAGAATCTTCATTGATACGTCCCATGTGCTGGCACCCGAGTGTTCAAAAACCACATCAACACCGCTACCATTTGTATAATCTTTAACTGCACCTAAGATATCATCTTCATAATGGTTTAAACTGATATCAGCACCTAGGTCACTTGCTTGTTTACATTTAGCTGTTGACCCACCGGTCGCAATAACGTTACATCCAATTGCTTTTGCTATTTGTAAACCAAATGAGCCAACGCCTGAACTGGATCCCCATACCAGAACAGTATCACCTTCTTTCACCCGAGCACGATTGATCAACATTTGATACGCTGTTTGCCCAGCAAGCGGAAACGATGCAGCTGATTCAAAATCAATATTGTTTGGTTTTTTTCTCAGATTTCTTTCGTTCACTGCAATAAACTCACAATTTGTTCCATCCGTACTTTCTCCAAAAATCCCTATAAATGGACACTCATTTTCGCGACCATTATTACAGGCTTCACATTCTCCGCAGAATATTAGTGGGTTTATAACAACTTCGTCACCGATCGTAAAATCGCTTATATCCTGCCCTACTTTTTTGATTATTCCGGCAGCATCACTGCCTAAAATCATCGGTAAAGAAATACCGGGGATACCGCGGCGAACCCAAATATCAAGATGATTTATTGCGGCTGCTTTTATTTGTACAAGTGCTTGATCAGGTTTAATTACGGGATCAGATATTTCTTCCCACACCAACACATCAGTACCACCGTGCTCATGAATCCGAACTGCCTTCATCTATTTTATCCGCATTCCTTCATCTTGAAACATATCAATTCTTTATTTTGGAAAACCACTTTTTATCTAAACTATAATTCCCAGGTCCGCTTACTATTAGTACTAATGATAATAAACAATACATAATGGCTAATTCCGGCATTTCATTATCAATAATGTGATTCATTATGGCTACAAACATCGTAAAAGATAGTAATATTGATGCCGGGATGGTGAAAAGTCCAATAACAATTAATAATGCACAAACTGATTCGGAAAATGCAGCCATAAAACCAAAGAATGTACTCAAGAATTCGAAACCAATAATGTCAGTTAACGCATGACCTAAACGATTCCATTTTTCTGGACCAGCTGTAATTTTCCCCCAACCGTGATTGTATACCATCATAGAACCGCCAATAATCCTCAATAGCAGTAACCCATATGAATGATAACTACTATTTGTATTCAAGTATAATAAATACCTCTTCATTACTAATTATTATCCCTGTTAATATCTTCATATTCAGCATCTTGTATATCCATATTTCGATATGAATTTTGCAAATTTTCCCTAGTATTCTTATCTGATCGGTTAATTTTAATGCGAGACAGAAACCGTATAAGTTGAATTATTAGATAAATTATTGTTGCAGTAATTATGATGCGCATTATATCTAGGTACTAGCGGTAGGGTTGAAGAATTTCGTCCCTGAAACAGGTTGCCTAATATAATCAATGACCTGATCTAGGTCAGCGGAATTGTTAACGAAATCAATATGATTAGTATTAATGATAACTAGCGGTGTTTCATTGTACCGGAAAAAATACTCCGTATAAATTTCATTTAATGCATTGATATAATCGTAAGAGATATTTGCTTCAAACTCCCTACCACGTTTAGCGATATTTTTCATCAACGTACTAGTATCCGCTTGCAGATATATTATTAAATCGGGGTTTATTACATTACGTTCCAGCATATTTGCAATACTATCATATAGACTCATTTCTTTTTCATCGAGATTCAAAGATGCAAATAAGCGGTCCTTAATAAACATGTAGTCTGAAATTAACAGGTTGTGAAACATGTCTACTTGCCGTAATTCTTGTTGCTGTTGATAGCGCTGCAGTAGGAAAAATAACTGTGTCTGAAATGCAAATCGCCCGGGATCATCATAAAATTCGGATAAAAATGGATTCTCCTCAAATTTTTCAAGTACCAGTTTTGCACCTAATCTATCCGAAAGTAATTTTGCCAAACTGGTTTTTCCAACTCCTATGGCACCTTCTATTGCAACATAATTCAAGTTTCTCATGCGTTTTTTTCCATTACATGTTTAACCACTTGACTCTGATCCGGACATATGTTGAGTAATTCAGATATAGTTTTTCCAATTTTTTCTATTTTGTAATCTGGCATTA
>CAJWGZ010000032.1 GCA_913041075.1 uncultured Fidelibacterota bacterium
ATCTGGGCATTATGAGTGACGGCATCAGGACCAACAGAAACTGAATTCGAATAATCACTGTAACCAACGTAAGTGACAATGAGCGTATAGTCACCATCTGGTACACCGTTAATGGAATAATTACCTGCTCTATCGGAAGACGTTCCATAATTAGTACCTTCTAAAAAGACATTTGCTCCCGGAAGAAAATCACCTGACCCCTTATCAGACACTGTACCTTTAATATCGCCGGCATAAACAAAATGGCTTAGCTGGACGATTATTAATGATAACACGATTATAGCTCTATTTATTCTCATTACTTCCTCCTGAGAGTTTTATTATTAACTTTATTAGGAAACACCGCATGCAATTATAATTCTAATAACTGGTTTTTCCAAGATTCCCTAAATTGATTGAGTTAAAATTCACTCTTGCAGAAAGATCTTCAATAAACAATATTTAACTCATGGATAACAAAATATTACAAGTTGGATTAATTGGTGCAGGACGCATAGGAAAAATGCACGCAACTAACATTGCCAATAATTTTCCAGGAGTCAAACTTAAAAGTATTGCAGATCCTTCAATAGATAAAGAATTGATTGAATCATTAAAAATAGAAAATTGTTATACTAACCCAGATAAAATCATTAATGATGATAAAATTCATGCAGTTATAATCACATCTCCCACGCCAACTCATATCAATTTTATCAAAAAATGTGCAAAAAATAATAAACATATCTTTTGTGAAAAACCCATCGCTTTAACAGTAAATGAAATAAAAAAAGTAATTGATATTGTAAAAAATGAGAATGTATTTCTTCAGGTTGGATTAAATAGAAGGTTTGACAATCATTTCCAAGAAATGAAAAAAAAGTTAGAAGATGGTTCTATAGGAGATATACATACTATACATATCACAAACCGAGATTCATCCATACCAAAATTTAAATTTTTACGTTCATCCGGTGGTTTACTATTAGATATGTCAATCCATGATTTTGATATGGTTCAATATTTAACTGGCTTAAATATTTTGGAGATTTTCGTTAATGGAAATGTATTTATTGAACCAAAATTGAAAAAAATAGGTGATATTGATACAGCAACCATAACTCTGGAACTAGAAAATGATATCATGTGCTCTATTCAAAATTGCAGACAGACACATTACGGCTATGATCAACGAATTGAAATATTTGGTTCTGAGGGAGCTCTGTTTGTTGATAATAATAATGAAAATTTATGTTATTTATTTACAGATAAAGAAACAAAAAGATCACGGCTAATGAATTCATTTATAGAAAGATATAAAAAATCATTTATTTCAGAATTAAATCACTTTTTTGAGTGTATTCATTCTGGTCAGAAGCCTATTGTTGGACCCAGGGATATTTTGTCAGCCGTGCAAGTTGCTATAGCGGGACAAAAATCTTTGGAAAAGAACCAACCTCAAAGAGTCATTCGATGAATCAAATTAAACTAGCAGTAATTGGTTTTGGTCGAATCGGTAAAATTCATGCAGAAAATATTTTACATATGCAGGGTGTTGAATTAGCCCTGGTCATTGATCCCATCCTTGATGAAGATAGCCATCTATTTGATTCTAAAACTATAATAAGTAAAGATATTGAGGCTTTAACAACATTAAGAGAAATTGATGGCGTAATTATTTGTTCACCATCAATCTACCATATTGATCAAATAAAAACGGCAGCAAACAAAATAAAAAATATTTTTTGCGAAAAACCTTTAGCATTAGATCTAGATGAAATTGCATCTATACAAGAATTATCGCTTAAACTAAACTTAAATCTGCATATAGGTTTTAATCGGCGATTTGACCCTGACTTTCAAAAGCTAAAAAACGATACCTGCAATGGTGTGATTGGTGATATCTATCAAATTATTATTACTTCACGTGACCCATTGCCTCCTCCAATTAATTATATTAAAGACTCAGGAGGATTATTCTTGGACATGACCATCCATGATTTTGATATGATCAGATATTTGACTAATGCGGAAGTGGATGAAATTTATGTAAAAGGTAAATGTATGGTGGACCAAAATATTGGTAAAACTGGTGATATTGATACTGCTATTATTAACATGAAGCTTACTAATGGTATTATCGCAAGTATTATTAACTCAAGAAAAGCTGTTTATGGTTATGATCAACGTATTGAAATATTAGGATCAAAGGGAAGTCTACAAGTTGGAAATCAGTTATTACATGGTTTAAATAAAGGAACAAAAAGAGGATTTTCATTGGGGAACCCAAAACACTTTTTTATTGACAGATATGCTGATTCATACGAATTAGAAATGCGAAATTTTATTGATTCAATTAAAGGTAAAGAAGTTTCATATCCTTCAGTAAGAGACGCTTTTAAAACATTAGAAGCCGGAATAGCTGCGAACAAATCATTAACAAAGAATAAACCAATCCAACTATGAAATTTATTAATGTGAAAAAATTATGAAGAAATTAAAAACAGCATTATTGACTACGGTTATTTTCCTTTCAGCATGTTCAAATCCGAAAGATACTACAGTTAAAGAAAAACAAACTTTTACTATAAATATGGTAAGCCATGGTCAAGCATCAGATCCCTTTTGGTCTACTGTGAAAAATGGTGCTGAAGCCGCTGCTAAAAAGCTTGGAGTAAATCTTATTTATCAAGCACCCACTAATTTTGATATGGTAACCATGGCTCAAATGATTGATGCGGTAACGGCTACAGCACCTCATGGATTGATTGTGTCAGTACCTGATATTGCAGCATTAAAGAAAAGTATCGGGAATGCCATAGACAAGAATATACCGGTTATTGCCATTAATTCAGGTCAAGACATTGGTAAAGAATTGGATATCCTAACCTATATCGGACAAAGTGAGTTCGAAGCTGGTATGAAAGCGGCTGAGGGGTTATTAAAGTATAATATTAATAAAGCAGTTTGCATTAATCATGAAGTAGGAAATATTAGTTTAGATCATCGTGAAGAAGGCTTTAAATATATTTTGAATCAAAATGGTATTGATGTTACTACAATTCCGATTGACGCTGCTGATCCTTCAGAAACCAAAGAATTGGTCAGGTCCTATCTAAATACAAATCCTGGTACAAATGCTATATTAACGTTAGGTCCGCTGGGTGCTCTGCCAATTTTAAAATTAATGAAAGAGATTAATCAAGATGGTAGAATAAAAATGGCTACGTTTGATTTTACCCCGGAAATAATTAATGGTATATTAAAAGAGGAAGTTGTTTTTGCATTAGATCAACAACAATATTTACAGGGATATTTACCGGTCGTTTTCCTTTATCTCTATTTAACAAATCAAAATACACCAGCATTTTCAGAGCTGCAAACTGGCCCAAGCTTTATAACAAAAGAAAATGCTCAACAAATCTTAGAACTAAGCAAGAGAGGTACCAGATAGTATCTTTTAAGAAAATTATTAGCCGGCCAGAAAGTGGTGCATTGGCAGGTCTAGCATTTGTGTGGTTCTTTTTTTCTATTTTTGGGCATGAAGCTTTTTTATCACTTTCAGGCGCAAGATCTTATTTACAAGTCTCATCAGAGATTGGTATTCTGGCTATAGGTGTAACCTTACTGATGATAAGTGGTGAGTTTGATTTATCTATTGGCTCTATGATTGGATTTTCCGGCATGACTGTAACTTTGTTAACTCTTAATGCAGATATATCTATGCCATTAGCTGCATTAATTACCCTATTAATAGTTTTATTACTTGGATTCTTAAATGGCGTAATTGTTGTAAGAACGGGGCTCCCTTCGTTTATTATTACTCTCGGTTCGCTTTTTATCATTCGGGGCGTTACTATTGCAAGCTCAAAAATAATAACTGGACGAACTCAGCTAGGAGGTCTGGAAACTGCTAATGGGTACGATATCATGACCTTCATATTTAATAACAGCTTACAAATTGGTGGGGTTGATTTTCCTGTATCGATTATCTGGTGGATTATTTTAGGTATTGTTGCTTTTTTATTATTGACTAAAACACAAATAGGTAACTGGATTTTTGCTACAGGAGCAGCAAAGGAAACTGCAGAGTTGATGGGCGTCCCGACACATAAAGTAAAGATATCTCTTTTTATTCTCACTGCCTTTTGCGCCTGGTTTATTGCCATGACCCAAACAATAACTTATGGTGGAGCAGATGTTTTGAGAGGTGAACAAAAAGAATTCATCGCTATCATTGCTACAGTTATTGGTGGAACCTTATTAACTGGCGGTTATGGTTCAATTATTGGTACCATGATTGGTGCATTAATATTTGGCATGGTGCGCCAAGGAATAATATTTGCCGGTGCAGATGCAGATTGGTTCCAAGTTTTTATGGGAATCATGCTAATCATTGCAGTATTAATTAATGGAATATTTAGAAAAAAATATGTCACAGGTTGAAAACGGTCAGCTTCAATTAACAAATATTTATAAATCTTTTGGAAGTGTTCGCGCTCTAAATGATGTTTCCATATCTACTGGACCAGGAAAGATTCATTGTCTTTTGGGCGATAACGGCGCAGGTAAATCAACATTAGTCAATATTATCTCTGGTGTTTTAACTGCAGATTCAGGTGAGTATTTAGTTAACGGGAAAAAAGTAAATTTTTCAACTCCGAAGCAGGCATTAAATGCAGGCATATCCACTGTTTATCAAAATTTAGCAATTATTCCAATGCTGAGTATTTACCGCAATTTTTATCTCGGTAATGAACCAGTAAAAGACAATTATTTTAAATTTATGGACAAAGATTTAGCAATTAGCACAACAAAACAAGAACTAGCCAAGTTTGGCGTTACAGTTAATGATGTAAAACGACCAGCAGGCACACTGTCTGGGGGACAAAGACAGTGTCTTGCGATTGCAAGAGCGCTTTATTTTGGTGCAAAAGTTCTCATTCTTGATGAACCCACATCTGCTTTGGGGGTAAAAGAATCTGCGAATGTTCTCAATCAATTAGTGTTATTAAAAGAACAGGGAATAAATATTGTTCTTGTGTCACATATCATTGATCATGCATATGATGTGGGAGATCTCTTTTTCATTTTAAAAATGGGAGAATTAGCAGGTTCATATGATAAGAATGACGTTTCTCCAAAAATACTACGTTCCATTTTAAGTAAATGATTTTATACACTTAATTAGAAAAAGGTAATTAAATGAAAAAAGTTGGAGTTATCGGTCTTGGAAATATGGGTATGGGCATGGCTAAAAATTTGATAAAGTCCGGTTTTTCTGTTATCGGATTTGATTTGGATGACAAGCGCTTACTGAAATTAAAAGAAAATAGTGGATCACCAGCAACCAGCATTATTCAGGTTGGTGAAGAAACCGATGCAGTATTTGTTATGGTTATGAATGGAGAGCAGGTTAAAGCGGTTGTAGCGGATTTAGCAAAAGGCCTTAAAGATCGAGGCACTATAATTTTAACAGCAACTATAACGCCTGAAGAAGCCAGAGAAGCGTATTCTATCGCAGATTTAGAAAGTGTAGCGATGCTCGACAGCCCTGTTTCCGGCGGGATGGATGGAGCACATAACGGCACTCTAACGCTCATGACTGCTGGGAAAAAGAGTGTTTTTAATGACTGCATTAAAATACTCGAAGCCGTTTCCAGCAATATTTTTCACGTTGGTGAAGAGATTGGTGAAGGTCAAACTGTTAAAGCTTCATTGCAGGCCTTTATTGGAGCATCTTTTACAGCCATTTTTGAATCATTGGTGCTAGGATCAAAAGCAGGTATTAAAGGACAAACATTATACGATGTTTTTAGTGCTAGCGGTGTAGGCAGTCCTTTATTCAAAAATTGTGCTAGTCTTATAATGGATAGGAAATTCAAAAATACCGGAAGCCACATTTCCACTATGTATAAAGATCTGGGTATAAGTTTGGATATGGCAAAAAAGAATGGAGTTCCACTTTTCACCGCAGGTGCTGCTTATGAGTTATTCCAGGCAGGTATATCTATGTTTCCTGATGAGGATAACTGGTCTATTGTGAAATTATTGGAGCAAATATCAGGTACTGAAGTTCACTGGTAGTCCAAAATAATAATTCAAAAAAGTACTAGATATATTTAATAATTAAATACGGAGCGAAAAAATGGCAAAACTAGGTGTAATAACTGATGGAATTAGTCTTGACTTGGAACATGCATTAAGAGTGATGCAAAAAAACGGATTGAATCAAGCAGAATTACAATTTTTAGGTGACAAAGAGGTTGGAGATTTAAGTGCTGATGAACTTATGAAAACCAAACAACTCGTTGATCAATATGATATGCAAGTATCTTGTATTTCACGGCATAATTTCGCTGGTTTGGGTGTTCACGAAGTCACCGTAGGAGACACTAATTATAACCATCATATGGATAAATTGAAGCAGTGTATTGGAATGGCGCAGCAGTTTAATGCACCACTTGTTAGAATAATGAGTTTTCGGAAGGAGATGGTTCTTTTTGGAGAGGATGGCGCTGAGAAGTGGAATGTGAGCGCAGGAGCCTGGGAAAAACTAGTCGAATTGATGGGTCCTGTAGTGGAATTAGCTGAAAAAGAAAATATTATGCTTGTTGTGGAAACCGGGAATAATGCAATGATAACATCTTGTTTCCTTGGTTGCAAACTTATTGATGATCTTGGCACTAAACACTTAAAAATATTGTGGGACCCTGCTAATGCCCTTTATTGTGGAGAAGATCCAAGTATGGATACTTTCAATTCAATGTCAGGAGGTTATTTAGGACATATCCATATGAAAGATGTAAATGTTGCAATCCATCAGGCAAGTATTAAATGCGTAGCACTAGGTAAGGGCCAAATGGCGCCATATTTATCCCAAATTGCTGAAAAAATTAGAGAAATGGATTATAAAGGTGCTATTTCTCTAGAAAGTGTTTACCGGCCAAAAAACGGGAATTTTGAGGATGGATTTCATTCATCAATAACCTTGTTTAAAGAATTATTTTCTTAATTGAAAAACTATAAAATTTTTCTTTATCTGTTATTATAAATAAAATGTCCATTATAAAACAGATAACCATACTACTCTTATTTTTATTTATCGCTTCCTGTTCAACAAAAGAGGAAGGATATATTTTCAAATACGCCAATGAACAACCTGAAAGCGCGATTCGTAGTCAATCTATGCTTTTTTTCAAAAAACAACTTGAGACAAAAACAAAAGGTAAAATTAAGGTAGAATTATTCTTTAGTGGTGTTTTGGGAAATGAAAGAGAATTGATGGACCTTGTTGCGACTGGAGTTCTACAAGGAACACGTGGTGGGTTTTTTGCTGACGCAAATCCCAAATTCAATCTTATTACTCTTCCATTTCTTGTAGATGGATGGGATCAAGCATTACGGCTGGTAAATAGTTCTTTCATGCATAAAATAAATATTGGGGCTAGGGAAAACGGATTTCATATTCCTGCAACGGGTATATCCCAAGGATTTCGTGCATATACAAACAACAAAAAACCTATTAAGCACCCAAATGATCTTAAAGGTATGAAAATGCGCGTTCCCATGCAGGAAGTATATGTTCAGACAGCATTAGCTTTTGGTTCAAACCCTCAAGAATTACCTTTTATTGAAGTCTATCATGCTCTGCAAACGGGAGTTGTTGATGGCCAGGATAATGCTCCATCGAATATCTGGGATTTTAAAATTTATGAAGTCTCTAATTACCTTACGATCAACAACTATGCAACTGGACCAGACCCTTTTATGGTAAATCTTAAATGGTATGAAAGTTTACCGAATGATTTACAAAAAATCTTTGACGATGTAGCAAGAGAAACCATTGCAATAAGTGATAAATTAAATCGTAAACAGGAATCTGAATTCATTCAAAAACTTGCTCAACATCTTGAAGTAAATTATCTCACAGATGATGAATTAGATCCTTTCCGCAAAGCAGTTATACCTGTCTATCAATATTTTGTTGATCAAGGATCTTTTAGTTTCAAAGAAATTGACAAAGCTCGAGAAGCAGCTAGGTAAAATAAAGTAATTCATAATCAAGGTTCATACTAAAGAAGATTATACCATCAAAAATTTCCACACTAAACTTATGCAGACACTGGAAGATTTGATTTCATTATGTTTGTTGGCTGTGTTTGGAATAACGGTAATGCTTGTAGTTTTGAGGTATTTTTTTAATACATCCATAACAGGTGCGAATGAAATAGTTATAATTTTATTTATATATTCGACAGCAATCGGTGCAGCAATAGCATTAGGTAAAAACGAACATATTTCTATAACAGTTTTTGCCGATAAGCTACCGTTGAGATTTGTTAAAACACTGCAAATAATTCAACTTTCTTTAATTGCTACAATCAATGCTGTATTGTTCTGGTATTGTTTTCAATGGATTGATATTACCGGGGGGTATACAATGCCTATTACTGGGCTTCCTCGTGCAGTTGCACAACTTAGTATTCCTATAGGTTGTGGAATTGCAATCATCTTTTGTGTGAATTCACTTATATCAGTATTTCGTAATGATATTTACCCTGCATCAACTCTATCATCTGACTCTATAAAAAATAATAACAGTTAATTTGTTATTACTTTTAATCAGTCTAACCATATTTCTCATTCTTGGTGTTCCCATTGCTTATTCCTTGGGCCTATCAACTCTAGCGTATTTTTTCCTATATCAACCTGATCTTATCCAGGTTTTACCTCAACGACTTTTTGCTGGTATGGATTCATATGCTCTTATTGCGCTACCACTTTTTATTTTTATGGGACAAGTAATGAATAAAAGCGGCATTACTTCGCGTTTGATAAATTATTGTTTGATTATTGTTGGTCGTTTTCGCGGAGGATTAGGATTAGTTAATGTTGCGTCCAGCATGCTTTTTGGAGGCATTTCTGGTTCATCTACATCTGATACAGCATCTATTGGTTCAATTCTCATTCCTGAAATGAAAAAAAGAGGATATCCTGCAAAATTTTCAGCTGGCCTTACGGTCGCATCATCAACTATGGGTATGATTATTCCTCCCAGTATTCCCATGGTTCTTTTTGCAGTTACTGCTCAGGTATCGGTGGGTCGTATGTTTTTAGGTGGTGTCATTCCTGGGGTTATAGTGGGTGTATTACAGCTGATTATTACTTTATGGATTTCTAGGAAGAAAAATTATCCCAAAGAAAACAAACATTTTACACTTAAGGATTTTTTTTCTGAAACCTTGAGATCAGTATATATCCTTATTATGCCAATTTTTATAATAGGTATTGTCGTCCTAGGTATTACTACAGCAACTGAATCCGCTGCCATGGGTGTTCTTTATGCTGCAATAATCGGCTTCATAATAATCAAAGATCTGACAGTCCGTTCGTTTATTGATGCAATACGTTCATCCATTATGATGAGTGCTAAAATCATGATTATTATAGCATTTTCTAAAGTATTTATCTGGATACTTGCTTTTGAACACATTCCTGAACTCATAGCAAACTCTGTTATTGCTATGGGGCTCCCACCCACTATAATGATGTTTCTAGTTATATTGATAATTCTTGCTGCCGGTACATTTATTGATGTTAGCCCGGCGATCTTGCTTTTAACCCCTGTCCTTCTACCCGGAATAATTGAAGCTGGTGTTTCACCGGTATTGTTTGGTGTTGTATTGGTCACCGGATTGGCTGTAGGAGCTTGTACACCGCCAGTTGGCAATTGTTTAAATGTATGTGCTATTATTTCAGGACTTGGTATAAATACAATTTTTCGGGGTGCTATTCCTTTTCTAATAGCGAATGTAATTACATTGTTTTTGATAACCTTTTTCCCCGAATTAGTCTTGTGGCTTCCTACTTTAATAATGGCTTAACAAATATTAATCTTTTCGGATAGAAAATATGCAATATGATATAACACTAATTGGTAATTATACAAATGATACAATTATCACCGCTACTGGAACCAAACAAGTAGATGGTGGTGGTTTTAATTATGGTGCACATGCTGCAATTGCATTAGGTGCAAAAACAGCTGCAATAACACGTTTAAATAAAAATCATAAACATGTTATAAAAAATCTTGAAAATCTAGGAGTAGATGTATTCCCAACATATACCACTGATTCAACACATATAAAATTAATTTATCCTACTAATGATTGGGATAATCGCACGCTAATTATGTCTAAGTCAGCAGGCTCATTCTCTGCTAATCAATTTGATGATATTGATTCAAAAATATTCTTAATTAATGCTTCTGTTAGAGATGAAGTTGATCAAGAAACAATCTTGAGCTTAAGCAAGAAAAAATCTTTAATAGGTATTGATCTTCAAGGGTTTATTAGAAAAAAAAATGATGATGGTACACTTATGGATAGTGTATGGAAGGAAAAAGAAAAAATATTAAACATTGTACATTACTTGAAAGCAGATGCTGTGGAAGCACAATTTTTATCAGGAGAAACTGATTTAATTTCAAGTGCAAGAACTCTTGCATCATTTGGACCAAAGGAAATTATTATCACACACAAGGATGGTGTATTGGTATACGCCAACAATAAAATAATTCAAAAACCATTCAAATCTAAAAAAATAATAGGCCGCAGTGGCCGGGGAGATACATGCGGTGCTAGTTACGTATATATGCGATTATCATTGACACCTGATCAGGCTGCAACTTGGGCTGCTGCAGCTACAAGTATTAAAATGGAGTTTGATACTCCTTTATTAAAAAATAAATCATATATAAAATCCTTGGTTAAACAATATGATATATAAAAAATTAAAGCCCTGAATTCTCAAGGCTTTAATGCTCCGGAGGAGGGACTCGAACCCCCGACCTGGTGGTTAACAGCCACTCGCTCT